>JAQVGK010000038.1 GCA_028696755.1 Bacteroidales bacterium
CAACCTCAAATACCAAACGACGGATTTTAGGTTTTGGCTTAAGATATACTTTTATTACCTCTGCTTCTCCGTTTGGATTTGCGGTAAAATATGCAATTTTTGATCCTTCAGCTCCTTTTGTTACATCGTATTCCTTATCACGAGTAATACCCGTAACTGCAAAACGCTTGATGTAAAAAACACTAGATCTGCCATCGCGATAAGCAAGATTGTAAATTGTACGTTTATCGTTTTTCTTAAACACATTTACATATAAAATATCTTTACCGAAAAATGCCTTGTCAGAAACTTTCGAGATTATGTATTTACCATCCTTACGGAAGACAATAACATCGTCAATATCTGAGCAATCGCAAACGTACTCATCTTTTTTAAGCCCATAGCCAACAAAACCTTCTTTATAATTTACATAAAGTTTTTCGTTTGCAACGGCAACCTGAGCAGTGTCTATAGTATCAAAATTACGGATTTCGGTTTTGCGTTCTCTACCCTCCGAATACTTTTCTTTTATGCGCTTATAATAAGCGATAGTGTAGTTAATCAGGTTGTCTAAGTCGTTTTGCACTTTCTTAATCTCGTCGAGAATAGATAAAAGATCTTCTTCTGCTTTATCACTATTAAAGCGTAGAATTCTCTTCATTCTAATTTCGAGCAACTTCAACAGATCGTCGCGTGTAATTTCTCGAACAAGTTGGAGTTTGTGCTCGATAGCTTTTGAATGGATAAAGTCGAGTGCCGCATCAGTTGACTTAGCGTTTTCGTAATCTTTTTCCTTATAAATCCGTTTCTCGATAAACCATTTTTCGAGCGATAGAGAATGCCATTCTTCTTCGAGCTCCGATTTTTTTATCAGAAGCTCCTGGCGTAACAACTCCTTAGTGTTTACAACCGAAAGTTGTAAAATTTCAGTCACTCCTAAAAAGCGAGGTTTCTCATCATCAATTACGCAAGAGTTTGGAGCAAGCGAGACTTCACATTTTGAGAAGGCATATAGAGCGTCGATTGTTTTATCGGTTGAAACACCAGCAGGTAGATGAACTAGTATTTCTACGAACTCGGCAGTATTATCATCAATCTTGCGAATTTGGATTTTCTTTTTGTCACTAGCTGCTATAATCGACTCAATAACCGACGTAGTTGTTTCGCCAAAAGGAATATCTTTGATAACTAGTGTCTTTTTGTCAATCTTTTCGATTTTCGCACGTACACGTACACGCCCACCTCTTAAGCCATCGTTATATTTGCTAAAATCTGCATATCCACCAGTTGGAAAATCAGGAAATAACTCAAACTCGCGCTCTTCAAGAGTAGCAATACATGCATCTAAAAGTTCGATAAAATTATGTGGGAGAATTTTAGAAGCAAGACCTACAGCAATACCTTCGACTCCCTGAGCGAGAAGAAGCGGAAATTTTACGGGCAGAGTAACGGGTTCTTTGTTTCTGCCATCATAAGAAGCTTTCCATTCGGTAGTTTTAGGATTAAAAACAACATCCAAAGCAAATTTCGATAATCTTGCCTCAATATATCGGGATGCAGCGGCGGAGTCGCCAGTAAGAATATTTCCCCAGTTTCCCTGACAATCCACAAGAATATCTTTTTGACCAAGCTGAACCAAAGCATCTCCGATTGAAGCATCTCCATGAGGATGATACTGCATTGTATGTCCAACAATGTTAGCAACCTTGTTGTAACGTCCATCGTCGAGTTGCTTCATTGCGTGCATCAATCGCCGCTGAACTGGCTTAAAACCATCATAAACATGCGGAACGGCGCGCTCCAGAATTACATAAGATGCATAATCCAAAAACCAATCCTGAAACATCCCTTTAAGTCGGGTAATTTTAGGTTCGTCGGATTCATGGATCTCGGCTGGTACAAACCCTTCTCCGTTTTCCTGCAATCCTTCCGGTTTATTATTTATTTCATCACTCATACTTTTCTCAATTACTTCTGCTAAATAAAAATACTAAACCTCTTCATCAACTCTAAGGTTATTTATAATAAACTCCTGACGCTCGGGTGTATTTTTACCCATGTAAAACTCGAGCATTGCAGCAATCTGATCGGCTTTTGATAGTGTAACCGGATCGAGTCGAATATCTTTCCCAATAAAATTCTTAAACTCATCGGGCGAAATCTCTCCAAGACCTTTAAAACGTGTTATCTCAGGATTGTTTTTCAATTTTTTTATCGCTGCTTCCTTTTCCACTTCATCGTAACAATAAATTGTTTCTTGCTTGTTACGGACTCTAAAAAGAGGTGTTTGCAAGATAAACAGATGCCCCTGCTTTAAAATATCGGGAAAAAACTGAAGGAAAAAAGTTATCAATAACAGTCTGATGTGCATACCGTCAACATCGGCATCAGTTGCAATAACTACATTTTGATATCTGATATTTTCGATTCCTTCTTCAATGTTTAGAGCTGCTTGCAGTAGATTAAATTCTTCGTTTTGGTAAACCACTTTTTTGGTTTCTCCATAAGTATTTAGAGGTTTTCCCTTAAGGCTGAATACTGCTTGAGTGTTTACGTCCCTAGATTTAGTGATAGAACCACTAGCCGAGTCGCCCTCGGTGATAAAAATTGTTGTATCGTAGCGTCTTTCGTCGTTTGAATTATAATGAATGCGACAATCACGAAGTTTACGATTATGCAGACTTACTTTCTTTGCTCTTTCGCGCGCCAGTTTCTGAATTCCAGCAATAGCTTTTCTATCTTTTTCCGAAGCTAGAATCTTTTTCTGTAGAATATCGGCTGTAGTTGGATTTTTATGAAGAAAATCATCCAACTTCTTCATAAAGTCAAAAATATAATTTCGAACGGTAACACCTTCTGGATTCATATCACGTGAGCCCAGTTTTGTTTTTGTTTGCGACTCGAAAATTGGCTCTACAACCCTGATGCTGATAGCCGCAATAATACTTTGGCGAATATCGTTTGCGTCGTAATCCTTTCGGTAAAAATCGCGGATTGTCTTAATATATGCCTCGCGAAATGCCGAAAGGTGAGTTCCGCCCTGAGTAGTGTTCTGTCCGTTAACAAAAGAGTAGTATTCTTCGCTGTACTGATCGCCGTGAGTTATAGCAATTTCGAAATCCTCATCCTTAAGATGAATAATCGGATAAATTGGTTCTTGGTTAAGATTTTCTTGCAAAAGATCAAGTAATCCATTACGAGAGAAAAATCTTGTTCCATTAAAATTTATCGAAAGGCCTGTGTTCAGATAAGTATAATTTCTCAACATAGTTTCGATAAAATCGTTGATGTAATTATATTTACCAAAAACCTCCTCATCTGGTGTAAACACAACCAATGTTCCATTCGCCGATTGAGTATCAACAAGAGGAGTCTCTGAAATTAGTTTTCCTTTGGAAAATTCAGCTGTATTCTTTTTGCCATCGCGGTACGATGAAACTTTAAATGCAGACGAGAGCGCATTAACTGCTTTTACCCCTACACCATTCAGACCAACCGATTTTTGAAATACTTTAGAATCATATTTTGCTCCGGTATTCATTTTCGAGACTACGTCAACAAGCTTACCTTGCGGGATACCACGACCATAATCTCTAATCGACATTGTATGCCCTTCGAGTTTAATGTCGATATTTTTACCAAAGCCCATTGCGAATTCATCGATAGAATTATCGATAACCTCTTTTATGAGAATATAGATACCGTCCTCACGCGATTTTCCATCGCCGAGTTTGCCGATATACATACCTGGGCGTCGCCTTATATGCTCTTCCCAATCGAGGGTTTGAATACTTTCTTCTGTATATTTTCCAACCATTTGTGCAGTCTTTTCCATAAGTGTACAAAAGTATCAGTAAAATCTGAATAAAATACAGTTATAATCAGCGAAATATTAACATTTTTACGTTGATAATCGGTTAATAAAAACGACGTGTTCTGGCGTAGTAGAAAATGTTTTCACTAATGATTAGGGAATTTATTAAACTCGTCGTTCACTGCGTTCTCTCCTCGTTTTTTTATCCACTAATTACACTAATTTTCACTAATTTTTCTAATAAGTGCTAATTAGTGTAATTACCTTCGGTGAGGGCTAAAGCCGTTCGTAGACAGAAGTTTGGTACTCAGAGTAAGCACAGCTTACGTAGAGATCCTTTTAATGACTACGTCGAGGGCTAAAGCCGTTCGTGGACAGTTTTTCTCGCTTAGATTACTCAACACTATCAGCATCAAGAACCTCGAATACAGAGTTTTTGCTTATAAATTCGGGAACAATTTGCTTCATTTTCTTAACGATTTCGAACTTATCAGCATTTTTTGCAAGTGCAATCAATGTAGTAATTTCGGAAGATACTTCGTTGGCAGCATATTGTCTTACCTTCGCAATCATAATTTGTGAATGGTAAGTTGGAAGAGTATTTTCTTTGTTTGCCAAAAGCTCTTCGTAAAGTTTTTCGCCTGGTCTTAATCCTGTAACTTTTATCTGTATGTCGCGTCCTGGTTTTAAGCCAGATAGTGAAATCATCTTTTGTGCAAGGTTAATAATTTTCACAGAATCGCCCATGTCGAAAATAAAGATTTCGCCACCTTCGCCCATATTTCCGGCTTCGAGAACAAGCTGACAAGCTTCTGGAATAGTCATAAAAAATCGTGTAACATCTGGGTGCGTAACGGTAACTGGGCCACCAGATTCGATTTGTTTGCGAAAACGAGGAATAACAGAACCATTCGAACCAAGAACATTACCAAAACGAGTGGTAATAAATTTAGTCGAAACACTGCCACTAAGTGATTGAATGTAAATTTCGGCTATACGCTTGCTTGCACCCATTACATTAGTTGGATTAACAGCTTTGTCGGTGCTAACCATAACAAATTTCATAGCAGAATATTTAACTGCAGCATCAGCTATAATCTTTGTTCCATTAACATTTGTACTTATTGCTTCGGCAGGATGACTTTCCATCATTGGGACATGCTTATAGGCAGCGGCATGATAAACATAATCAGGTCGATACTCATTAAATACCGAATCAACAAGTTTTTCGTTTCGTATATCACCGATTACAATCTCGATATTGCTAAAATTCAGTTTTTCGCGAACTTCAAGCTCAATATCATAAAGAGGTGATTCTGCAATATCAAAAAGAACGATTTTTTTCGGCATAAATCCAGTGAGCTGTCGCACAATTTCGCTACCAATAGAACCTGCCGCTCCTGTAACCAAAATGGTTTTATTAAGAAGATTCTTTCGGATACCGTCTTTATTCATTTTAATCTCGGCACGTTCGAGCAAATCTTCGATGCGTATATTTTTGAGCTGATTGATATTGAACTCGCCGTTTATCCAAGCCGAAACGTTAGGAATTGTTTTAACTTCGACATCGCGACTAAGACAGGTTTCGATGACATAATTTTTTCGTGTAACAGATACTCCCTTATCAGAAATAATAACTACAGATACTTTCTTTTCATCCAATATCTTTTTCAGATCTTTTAACTGATAAACTTTAACTCCGTCGATTTTACTGCCTTTCATCTTATTGTGATGATCGATAAATCCTACAACTCGGTATTTTGTCTTGCTGTTACGATCGAATGCTTTTTTTGTAATAAGTGCCAGCTCGCCGGATCCATAAATCAACACATTATCGCTTTCTTTCTTTGGATTGTTAAATTCCATAAAAATATTTTTAAGCAGCAATCTCGAAAAAGAAAGGACGAAAGCTGTTACAAAAAAATCAATAATTAGAACAGAAATTGGAATAAGATATTTATCATGAATTGCAAGACTTATAAAGTTTATAAGCATCAAACTGGCAGACCCGACAAACAGAACGCTTAAAATCCTGATAATATCTTTGGTGCCAGTATATCTAACCATTCCGGCGTATGTCTTTCCAACAAAGTAGGACAATGCTCTTATGCCCAGCACTACGGCAACTACTAAAGGTAAAGCATCGTACTCGACATTTGGAATGGAAAAATTAAATCTTAAGTAATATGCAAGCACCAGAGAGAAAAAGCTGATGCACATATCAATGAGAAAAACTACCCATCGGGGCGTTATTCTGCGCAATATGTTAATGTTCAAATTCACAGAACAAAGTTATAATAAAAAAATGAAATACGGAGGATAAAAAAAGAAAAGTTCGGAGGCGAAAGGCAGAAAACGGAAGTCAGAAGTCGGACGACAAAAAGCAGAACCCCGCAGGCATACTCAGTAATGCCAAATCACGGCACAAACCTTCTGTTATCTGATTTCTGTCTTCTGACTTCGTTTAAAACAAAGATATTAAACGGTCATAATTTCCTTTTCCTTAGCGGCAACAATTACATCAACTTTTTTGATATAATCTTCGTGAGTTTTATGCACGTCTTGTTCAGCATTTTTCGCCTCGTCTTCCGACAAGCCGTCTTTCTTCAGTTTTTTAAATTCTTCGATCGCATCGCGGCGTTCGTTACGAATAGCAACTTTTGCATTTTCGCCAAGTGCTTTTACCTGTTTGGCAAGTTGAGTACGACGTTCTTCGGTTAGTGGCGGAACAAGGATTCTGATTACTTCGCCATTATTCGCAGGATTAAACCCAAGATTTGCGGCCATAATTGCTTTTTCGATAGCAGAAATTACCGATTTGTCCCAAGGCTGAATAAAAATTGTTTTGGCATCAGGTGTTGTCACGTTAGCAACCTGAGAGATCGGAGAAACTACACCATAGTATTCCACTCTTACACTGTCGAGCATTGCTGGAGATGCTTTGCCTGCTCTTATTTTTGACAATTCTTTTTCGAGATGTTCGATTGCCGAGTCCATCCCCTCCTTTGCTGCATCAATATACAATTCAAGTTCTTCCATATCTAGTTAAAGCTATTAATTTGTTACTATTGTTCCAATATTTTCACCATTCAAAAGTTTTTCGAGATTACCTTTTGTATCCATATCAAACACAACAACTGGCATGTTGTTTTCTTTACAAAGAGTAAACGATGTAAGGTCCATAACTTTAAGATTTAAGGCATATACCTCATCAAAAGTAATTGTGTCGAACTTAACCGCCTTCGGATCTTTTTCTGGATCGGCTGTATAAACTCCATCAACTCGCGTACCTTTTAGGAAGACATCTGCTTCAATTTCAATTGCTCTTAATGCCGACGCTGTATCGGTAGAAAAATATGGATTTCCAGTTCCGCCCGATAAGATGCATACATATCCGTTAGCTAGCGACTCCATTACAAGATGTTTGGCAAAACGTTCGCCTACAGATGCAATGCTTACGGCTGTGAAAACTTTTGTCTTAACACCAATTGATTCAAGAGCGCTTTGCAAAGCAAGCGAGTTAATCACTGTTGCAAGCATCCCCATTTGGTCGCCTTTTACGCGATCGAAACCCTTATTAACGCCAGATAAGCCTCGAAAAATATTTCCTCCACCGATAACAATTCCAATTTTCACCCCTTTTTCGGAGATTAGTTTTATTTGCTCAGCATAATCAAGCAAGCGCTGCTCGTCGATTCCCTGCTTTCCATCGCCGGCTAAAGATTCACCGCTAAGTTTTAATAATATTCTTTTGAATTTCATTTAAAAAATTTTTCTGGAGACAAAAATAAATAAAATCCTTGTAATTAAAACAATATGATATTTACAAAAAACATATTGCAAAAAATATGCATTTACAAAATGTAAGTTGGCGTGATTATCTAAAACTTTCGCGCTTACCAAATTTTTCATATTTTTACGCCAAAATTTAGATTAGTATGAATGTATTAATTCTTGGATCAGGCGGCAGGGAACATGCTTTTGCCTGGAAGATTTCGCAAAGCAAGCTTGTAAATAAATTATTCGTTGCACCTGGAAATGCTGGAACAGCTCAGTGTGCAAGTAATGTTTCTCTTAACCCTCTGAATTTTTCTGAGATTGGAGAATTTGTCAAATCAAATAATATCGAACTTTTAATTGTTGGCCCCGAAGATCCGCTAGTGGCGGGAATTGCTGATTATTTCAGAACTAATTCCGAATTCGATGGCGTTTTTGTTGTCGGTCCTGATAAAAAAGGAGCAATGCTCGAAGGCAGTAAAGATTTTGCAAAACTCTTTATGAACAAATATGCAATTCCAACAGCAGGTTACTTTAGCGCAAACAAAGAAAATATTGATGACGCCATATCATATTTATCTAAACTTAATCCTCCATACGTACTTAAAGCCGATGGTTTGGCTGCTGGAAAAGGAGTTTTGATTACCGAGACTCTCGACGAAGCTACAAGCGAATTGCAAAATATGCTTAACGGAAAATTTGGAGCAGCAGGAAATACAGTGGTAATTGAGGAGTTTTTGGATGGAATCGAATGTTCTGTTTTTGTTCTTACTGATGGTGATTCTTATGTGATTTTACCCGAGGCAAAGGATTACAAAAGAATAGGTGAAGGAAATACTGGTCTTAATACTGGTGGGATGGGAGCTATTACTCCAGTGCCATTTTATGATTTAGAGTTTGCCGAGAAAGTAGAAACTCGCATTATAAAACCAACAATCGAAGGAATAAAATCTGAAAAGATGGATTATCGAGGTTTTGTTTTTCTCGGACTGATGAATGTAAAAGGAAATCCATACGTAATTGAATATAATGTGCGAATGGGCGATCCCGAAACCGAGGCTGTTCTTCCGAGAATTGATTCTGATATGGCAAACTTACTTTATCTCACCGCAAAAAAACAGCTGTCGGGTGCAAAAATCGAAATCAGCAAATTGGCCTCAACAACTTTAATTATTGTTTCGGGAGGATACCCTGGTGATTACGAAAAGCATAAGATTATTTCGGGAGTCGAAAGTGTTGAAGGAAGCATAGTTTTTCACTCTGGAACAACAACAAAAGAAGGCAATCTGGTTAGTGCTGGAGGAAGAGTGCTAGCCGTTACAAGCTCAGGCGAAAACATTTTCGATGCACTTGAAAAATCGTACCAATCGGCAAAAAAAATAAATTTCGACAAAATGTATTATAGAACCGACCTTGGCTTCGATCTAAAATGATTAGACTATTAAGAACAAATACCCCTCTTAATTATGCAGTAAGTGTTGCTGTAATGATTGTGTTTTGGCTGTTCAAATTTGTCTTTATGCCAACTTCGATTGAGAATTATGAAACCGTCGTGCTATTTTCAATAAATCCTGGCCAGACACTCTTTCTCAAGTATTTTTCCGCATTTTCAGCATTCGTAGCATTTTATCTCTTTTCACTACTTTTAGTTAAATTCAATTCCGATTTGTTGATTGTTGAAAATGCATATCAAAGCCCTGGGTTTTTCTTTGTTTTGCTGAGCGGCTTCTTCATAAACTCACAACAGCTAAATCCTTTGATCTTTTCTGGGATGTTGATTTTTATTTCAATCGCAATTTTAATGTATGCTCAAAATCAGTATATCGCACTCTCTAATGCTTTTAACTCTGGTTTTATTTTTTCGCTAGCTGTATTGATTTATCCTAAAACAATAGTTTTTATCCCAATTCTGATTATTTCGTTATTTATGGTTAAACCCGTAAACTGGCGAGAATTGACAGTGATGATTATGGGGATATTAAGTCCTCTAATTCTGTTTTTCACAATATCATGGCTATATGGCGATTTTGGAGCGGTTTACACAAAAACTATTAACAGTATCGCACAAATCTTCCCAAACATAAGATATACAAAACATAATATCTTTGTTCAAACACCAATAATATTTTGGGCACTTGTTTTAATTTTTTCGATTTTAACAACCAGCATTCCACGAAAAGTTAGTACTAGAAAATTTCAGACAATCTTAAATGTTTTCTTACTTTTTTCTCTTCTGTTTTTCGTCACTCCGTTTTCGCCCAACGAGGCGGTTGTTATTATGTACGCACCAATTGCGATTTTTCTTTCAAGCATAATTACAAATTCTAGTAACAGAATTCGACAAATTACTTTTTGGGGGTTAGTAGCTTCCATAATATTCTCACAAATTATACAGATTAGTTTTTATATGTCGGTATTTTAAAATAATTTTACAATCTGGTCGTTTGACACTAAAATTAATATAGTGAAGATTTATAGAAAAAAGAGACAATGGAAATTTCTGCTGGTATTGTTTGCGATACTGATTGGAGGACTGTCTCTTTGGTACACCAATAATTTAATGGAAAAACTCTCGTTGGAAGAACACAAACGAATTGAGTTGTGGGCTCAAGCTACTCAAGAGTTGATAAATTCAGATCCAGAGCAGGACGTGAGTTTTCTTTTCGAGGTTCTAAGAAATAACGAAACCATACCAGTAATTTTAGTAGATATGGAAGATAATGTTATTTCGTATCGAAATCTCGATACTATTAAGATGGAAGAAGCTGAATACCGCAAAAATAAACTTGAAGAGTTTAAGAATAACAATAAGGAACATTTTGTGATAAAAACAGATGATGGAACCGAACTAAACAAAATCTATTATTCAGACTCAAACCTTCTGCGTAAACTACATTACTATCCATATTTTCAGTTAGGAATTGTTTTTTTATTCATCCTTGTTTCTTATTTTGCCTTTTCAGTTAGCCGTCGTGCCGAACAAGATCAGGTTTGGCTGGGGATGTCGAAGGAAACTGCCCATCAATTGGGCACTCCCATATCGTCGCTCATGGCCTGGTTAGAAATATTACGCGAAACACGCAACGATCCAGTATTGATTGAGGAGTTGGAAAAGGACATTCGCCGACTTGAAAAAATTACTGCCCGATTTTCTAAGATTGGTTCTCAGCCACAGCTGGAATCTCAAAATCTATTTGAAGTTTTAAACAATTCTGTTAACTATATCAAATCAAGAGTTCCAAAAACAATAGAAATTACTACCGTCTTCCCCGAAAACGAAACAATATTTATCCCAATAAATTCCGAACTTTTTGAGTGGGTTATAGAGAATATTTGCAAAAATGCTGTTGATGCAATTGGCGAGAAAGGCAAAATAATTGTCTCTGCCGGCAGCTCACAAGGTTCAGTTTTTATCGACATTAGCGATAATGGAAAAGGAATTCCTAAGGCGCATCACAAAACAGTTTTTAACCCAGGATATACAACAAAAAACAGAGGATGGGGACTTGGACTCTCATTGGCAAAACGAATTGTTGAACAATATCATCGTGGAAAAGTGTTTGTTAAACACTCCGAACCGGGCATTGGAACTACATTTAGGATTGTTTTTAGGAAAGATTAGAGTTGCTAAGCATTTGTCGCGGGATAAAAATTTGCAAAATACAGGTTTTAACAGCTTTTGTTAGCTTATTAACACCTTATATCCGTTGCAAATAAACGAACATGCAACAACATTTGTTAATAATTCATTTTTTTTAATTATATTACAAATTGTTTTTATAACTTTGCACGAAATTTTTTTTAATAAAAATGAAGGTTTTAAACCAGTATATTGTTCATTTCAACGGCCTTGATAACAAGGACTATGAGTTTGATTTTGCTGTTGGCGATGATTTTTTCGCTTGTTTCGAAAACAGCGAGGTCAAAGGGGGCGATCTGGATGTAAATCTTATTTTAACAAAAAAAACTCATTCACTTGAACTTGAAATAAGTTTGTCGGGAAGTGTTAAAGTATTGTGCGACCGATGCTTGGATGAATATTATGAAGACATTGACTTTTGTGATTTTATTCAAGTTGAATTTGGTGATGAGACAAACTTTGATACAGATGAAGACTACGTGACTTTGAGCAGGGACGAAAACTCTATAAACATTTCTCAGTTTATTTATGAGTTTGCACATTTTGCACTTCCTTATGTACGAATTCATCCTGATGATGAAAACGGAAATCCGGGATGTAATCCTAAAATGCTCGAATTGATAAAAAAACACAGCTCAGTAGAGCCAGAGAATACAGCTGATCCCAGATGGGCGAAGCTACAGGAAATAAAAAACAATGTCAAATAATTAAATTTTTTAACGATGGCACATCCAAAACGTAAAACATCAAAACAGAGAAAAAACAAACGCCGCACACATTATAAAGCAGGTTTACCAACACTTGCTAAATGCTCAAACTGCGGAACTACAGTAGAATATCACCATGTATGTCCAGAATGCGGATATTATAGAGGAAAACTTGCAATCGATAAGGCAGCTGTTGCTATCAGCTAATTATTGATGAAAATCGGAATTGACATAATGGGTGGCGACTTTGCCCCTCAGCAGATTTTACAGGGAGCCATTCTCGCAAAAAAAGAACTGGGAGCAGAGGATTCTCTGTTTTTGTTTGGTCCAGAAAAGGAAATTTCCGATGGGCTAACAGAAGCAGGCGAAAATCTTAATGATTATATCATTGTAGATTGCTCACAGACTATTGAAATGGGTGATGATCCGGTTAAATCATTCCTAGAAAAAACAGATTCGGGAATGGTTAAAGGTTTTGTATATTTAAGTAAAGGAATTATTGATGGTTTTGCATCTGCCGGAAATACTGGAGCTATGCTCGTGGGTGCAACAAAAGTAATTGGCCTTGTCGAAGGAATTATCAGACCTTGTATTTCGTCGTATTATCCAAATAGTGAAGGAAAAAATAACCTCATTATGGATGTGGGTATAAATGCAGATGCAAAACCCGAAAACCTTGTCCAATACGCTACTCTTGGTGATTTGTATGCCCGTAATATTATGGGGATAGATAATCCAAAGATTGCTTTACTAAATATTGGGGAAGAAGAAAGTAAAGGTAATGCAAATGCAAAAGCTACATACCAGCTATTAAAGAATGTAAATTCTATCAACTTCATCGGAAACGTTGAAGGTGGCGATTTATATAAGGCTGGAGTTGTGGATGTTATCATTACCGATGGATTTACTGGCAATGTTGTTCTAAAACAAGCCGAATCATTTTACCAAATAGTTAAAGAACGAAATATTAGCGACAATTATTTCGATAACTATAATTA
>JAQVGK010000523.1 GCA_028696755.1 Bacteroidales bacterium
TAGTAAAATCCTCTCTTAACTCGGCATAATTTATTTCCGATTGGTATTCACTTTGTCTTTGTTCCCAGACAAGATGAAAAGAATAATCAGAACCTATGTTGTGTTTTACAATCGAAGGATTAAATGAATTTTCATCAGTTATAGAAAGCGGGTAAAAATCATTCTCTAAGTTTAATTCATCTCCCCAAGCACCATCTAAATAACCTTTTCGATGATAAAACCCCGGATCATAATCCGGCCAATTATTTACATTCCCTTCATATTTCCATACTACTAAGAAACGATTAACCGCGTCTTGATGTGATACATAATCTATAACCGGGGCAGAATCATATTCATATGAATTGCCAAAGGAAAATAAAACGAGAGAGTCCGAAGAGTTTTGTAGATAATTGAAACTCCTCAAAGTTAAAAAATCATCCCCCGAAGTCTTTTCTTGATATACAATAAGTATAGAACATTCATTCCCTATTAAACATATGGAGGGACTTTTAGCCACATTAGCTGGATGAGAAACCGGTTGCCCATTGTTCATAATCACCCACGTATTGCCGTTATCCGTACTCATTTCATACCAAATTTTCTCCAAACTCTCATAAACACAGTGTAATTTCCCATCGTCTGTACGAATTATTTTTCTTTGTCCGTTGTTACTTAATGCTTGGCTCTGGTTGGAGAGCTGGGCGCCTTTTAATACCGCACTTGCTTCAGCATTTTCATCTTGAAACACTACTCCAGTTCTTATTATATTTGCATACTCAAAATCAACGTTAGTACCTGTCCAATTTTGAAAATAAAACCTATGTGATTTACCTGTTTGAGATAATGGTATATCCTGCGGTGATATTGCCTCTACGGAGTAACAGGGTTTTGTGGGATCAAAAGTGGGGTTTTGATTCAAGAAGACACCTTTGTGCAGAGAATTTCTTGTAACATTTGGAGTGATTTTATAAGGAATCTCAACCGGTAAAGGACGAACGCCTCTATTTTTCAATCCCTTAGAATCAGAATCATCATCAACCAACCATGGATCACCAAAGAAAAAACTACCAGATTCCACAGAGATGCTATTTTCGATTTTATTTGATATCGTAATGTCAAATGTATTTTTAAAATGAGCATAAATCTTGGTCAAAAAATTTGGATAAATAGGTACCGAAGTATGGTTTACATAATACTTCAGCCCATTATCTTGAATCCACACATTATACTTTCTATAAGTTTCTGGTTTAAATTCTTGACTAGCCTTAAACCAATAATTAGTGACTACTTCGGGTAC
This sequence comes from Bacteroidales bacterium, assembly GCA_028696755.1. Next base: position 1,280 of record JAQVGK010000523.1, read on the forward strand.
AATAAATAATGCAGGTGTTTGGTAAGGGTTCCATTGATTGTTGGACCATATCCCCACTGGACCAAAATGATAACCATTACCATTAGGGGGAACTTCATCATCAACTTGAGAAACTTCATAGCTATTTTTGACATTGTACTGCAAAAATGTAACTGGGCCCCAAATCCCATCTTTTACTAACTGAAATTTTATAAAATAATAAGGTGTTACTACATCAAGGAGATAATATCTACCATCTTGATAGTAGCCACCAACTTCGCTCGGATCGCCTGGGATAGTATTATCATATGTACTATTATATCTAACATCATAACCAGAAGGGGCTATGATTTCAAGTTTTGTATACATTGGAACAGTACCACCGTTGGGTATGACAGTTACAACAGGTTGGCCCATACTAATTGTAAAAACTTCAGTTGCAATTTCACTATCAGGATAACCTGCTTTAATTGCAATTGCTTTAATCACCATATCACTATTAATAGAAAAAGGAACTGAATATTGTGTGCCATTGGAGGTTGATGGGTCTGTGCCATCAGATGTATAATAAATTGAAGCGCCTAATGTTGCACAACTAATTGATATGGTTTGCGGGGTAATATAATTACTACCAGGTGGTAAAATGACAGGAGTAGCTACCTGTGCCTGGGTTGAAATAATAAATGGATAACTTAATCCAAGGTTTTGGCCCGAGTTAATATTCTCTATCATTCTAATTTTAAATGTTCCTTCAACATTTGGTATTGTCCAGTTGATTGAATTGCTACCTTGTGGGCTTGTATGTGAAACAATCGGCAAATAATACTCAAAATTACCAAAGACATCTTTTTTTAATAAATCTATGGAAATTGCACCACCAATATTATCAGTCCATTTAATCTCTATGGTTTGACCTGGCACACAAGCCAAACCTGGTCCTGGGTTTAGAATTGTAATTAATCTGTTTACATTCCAACCAAGATCTTGCAATACTGCGAGTCCAAGCTCACCGGGAGAGTGTATAGATTCAGCCTTTCCTAGTTTGGGAGTCATTAATGAATTTTGATTTCCAGCAGTAAATATATCTTCATCAAAATGCGATAAAGAACTACCACCTTCGAAGGGATTTGGAGCATAAAGTTTTGGTAAATTATTAGAGTACATTTGCTTAGTAATTGGTCCATCGAAATAAATATTTGAACTTTGTAAAGCGTTGCCGAGCTCCCATGATGGATTTGGATACTGGTTTGTATTTGTTAATCTATAAATGGTGGTTGAATATTGTCCAACAACACCAAATTTATCATAGCGTGTAGCAAATCCGTTCTCGTTACTATTTCTATATCCTTGACCCCAACTACCAATGTTATTTTCAACATACATTGACTCTGAAAAACCTAGTCCGTGTGCAATTTCGTGTAGAATTACTGTAACTAAATCGTATTTTTCTGCTGGTGTGTTTCCATCTAAGCCATAATACCAACTAATATTACTATTTACTTCAATATTTATTTCATCTTCAATGCCATTTAATTCAATTCCACTTAAGGCCTCAGCAAGGCTGACCGGGAAATTAACATCTGCCATTGGTGCATTCGTGAAATTTTTTATATAACTTGTAGGGTGGGTCCCTGCCAAAGCCCCTTGTTCCTCAAATATTTTCCATTCCGCTTTGATTTTAATAGGAATTGAAGAATTTATAAGATAACTCCAGATTTCAAGAGCATAATTAAA
>JAQVGK010000524.1 GCA_028696755.1 Bacteroidales bacterium
GCATGGCAATAAACCAATACCGAAAAGGAAGTTTGGACTTGTGCATAACTGTTCCACTTTTTAGGGTTGTTCGTGTTTTGCAGGACTTACACTCGTATTGCTCCTTATCTTTCTTCCAGTAATGATCTTTGCTGCCACACTTGCTGCACACCACACCTACATGATCGCGGTATTCCTTAAACTTTTGCTTGCAACTTGCTTCATCTGGAAACTCTTCTATAAAACTTATTAATGACATTTTATATAATTTTTGTGCAAAGATAATTATTTAGGTAAATATACGGGCACACATTTAAATTTATTTAATATTAAGACGAACTTTTATCTTTTAGTTGCTCATTTTTTACATTTTTTTTCAGTTTATTTAAAAATTACTGTTGCACAAACTAATTGACGAACTTTCGCAGAAATATTTACATATCCTCAAAGGTGTAATTAGGGTCAAATTGAAGTTTTGATAGAAAATAAAATAATTTCATTTTTTCTAATATCATTAACACGTCCTACTTTTTCACGAATATCCTTTCTAAAAACAAACTCCCAAACTAAGATATATTGCTTCAGGAAAACCAACTCCTGCTCTAAACAACAGCAAACCATCTGGTTTTTGATAACGATAACCAACTTGTGCAGCAGGCAGAAATCCAAAACTGTCGTCGTAGGCTGGTGAGTATGCTATGCCAGTGCCGAGTTCTAAATGATGATTGTTGGCTCCACTAAGCCAGTTTATTGTGCCGATGATATTGTAGGATTCGTTTCCCCAAGATGACCAGTGGCCGGCACCGATTCTTAAACTTACGGAGTTGAAAAAATGTGCTGAATTATTGCTGATTTCTTGCTCAATATTTCCAGTAATATTTGTGTAAACAAATGCTGTTCCCAGAGTTCCGTAAATGCGAGTGGGTCGTAACTGACTATCCTGAGATTTTGCCAGTGACACTTGGAGTAAAAAAACTGCAATAAGTGCAGAGTATAGGCTTGTGTTTATTATTATCTTCTTCATCATCATTCTATAATTGCATCATAAACTACTTGGTGAACGTTTTGTAGAACTTTTTGTCCTAATATTTGCCAGTTTTTTACATTTGGATGCAGGCGGTTGCTCAGAAAAACATACACAATTTCGTTTTCGGGATCAATCCACATAACACATCCAGTAAATCCTGTGTGCCCGTATGTTGAAGCAGGAGCGGAGGGAGCATTCAGGTTTTTTATTGCTGCTTTATCAAAGCCTAACCCACGGTGGTTTTCTGGTTGTGTGGCACTAAACATCTTAATTGTTCCTTCGTTTAAATATCGCCTTCCTCCATAAGTGCCTCCATTTAACCACATCTGACCGAGAATTCCTAAATCTGATGCCGTGCTGAATAATCCTGCATTTCCCGAAATTCCGCCAAGCATTGCTGCTGATGGGTCATGCACATAACCATGTATAACTTGTTTGCGCCAGAATGTTTCGTTTTCGGTTGGTGCAATTCTGTTGTATGGGATGTTAAAATATCGTGGGGTAAATGTAGAATTGCGCATTCCTAGTCCTTCGTAAAACTCTTTTTTTACAAATTTGTCAATGCTCATTTTGTTTACAGTATCAATAATTGCCTGAGCAAGAATCATATTCATGTCGGTGTATTGATAGTTGTTGCGGTTAAATGTTCCCAAGCGTTTTACATCCTCGTACAAAGTATCCTGCCAGCGTTTTTTGAGGTACATATTTTCGGCAATTTTTAGCTCTGCCGAATCTTTAACCCATTTACTACTGTAGTAATAATCAAATGCTTCTTGTCGCGAAAATTTTGTGTCATCGTGCAATGGCTCACCATTTTTTATAGCTTCTTCTTTTTTCCACTTTGTGTAAGAGTCTTCGTAAAACATGTAAGGTAAAATAGGTAGCGATGGGCTTATCCCGCTTTGATGAACAAGCAATGCACGAACTGGAACCTGAAAAATGTTTGCCGAAGGTGTTACCTTTGTAATAAACTCTTGCTTAATTCTAATCAATGTGTCGTCGATATGAATTGTGTCTTTATTAAAAACAAGCTCCTTAATCTGCTTTTCTGATTTGCCAGCAATTGAAACTGTATCAATAATTGTAACTGTATCAGGTTTTATTTTGCCATAATCGATTTTTGTATTTTTAAAGTATTTTTCAAGTTTATCATCCAAACGAATTTTACCCGATTCAACCATCTTCATCATTGCAAGAGTTGTTGCACAGATTTTTGTTAAAGATGCCACATCGTACATATCGTTTTTATCCACAGCATTTGTCTTCGAGTAATCTAGATAGCCCCACGATTTTTCGTAAACTACAATTCCTTTTCGTGCTACAAAAATCTGGCATCCAGGCATAGCACCACTACTGACTGCATATTGAGCAATGCTGTCAATTCTTGCTAGAATTTGGGAATCTAGTCCGGCATCTTCGGGCATCGAATATTTTAAACGAGTTTTTGGCGTTGAAATTCCAAATCCAAACTTACAGGTGTCGTTTATGGTGGATGCTAAAGTTCCTTTTGCAGCAATTCCTCCAAAAATTAGTTGTCCAGCAAACGAAAATGCTTTATCGGAAGAACTGTAAATCTGGACAATGGAATTTGCATCTATTTCAGGCAAGTCATTTTTTAAACTTCCACAATTAATAAAGATTTTTTTCTTTTTGAAATCTTTTAAAAGCGTTTTAAATGATTGTGGAACAGGCGAATTGTTCTCCGACTCGTAGAGAATAACCAAAACTGAAGTGCTTGTAGCAATTGCAGGCATCTTGTCCGAATCAGGATCAATCCAGCTTACTGTATAGTTTGCCGAATAATTTGCTATGGTATTAATAAATGTGTTGGATTTTCTTTTTGTAGCAATTATAAAATGAAATTTTTGTGAAATATCTGTAATAGGAATAAGATTCCCCGAGTTTTTAAGAACTGTTACTGATGCTTCGGTGATATTACTTTCGAGCAATTTGATGTTTAAATTACGCTTTTCG
>JAQVGK010000525.1 GCA_028696755.1 Bacteroidales bacterium
TATGGAAAGGTGTTTTGTATAAACATAAACTCTGCCTTCGTTTTTGTCGAAACGGTAAGCCAGGGTTGTAGTGTGCTGAAATTCCTTGTCGCGACGATAGGCAAGAATCTGACTTTCGTCGGGCATATTATCGCCAAACACCGACTTGTCGTAAGGGAAGCTTATTTCGATATAATCGGGAAGTTGCTCCATACCTTCGATAATAACCTCATATTCCAAAACTGGAGATAAAGGATTTTCGGCCAGACAAGGAGAATTTTTTACTTCCGAAACCGAAATTCCTGTGTTTGTACTTACAAAGCCTGCCGGAATTTTAACCTGAACATCGTTCGGAAAGCTAAAAGTCTGTTCCTTAACCGATGGTTTTATTGTCTCGGATGCAAGCTTTTTAAACTCAGGTCTCAGAATTTTAAATTCGTGAGTAGAAATTACTTCATCATCAGAGCGGATTTCGATTGTTCCATCGTCAGCATCAAAAGGTACCTGTATCATTGCAACATTTTCGGCAAACGAAAGTATCGTAAGTTTTTGCGAATTGTAATAAAAATCAACCTCTTGCCTCGATGGGTCAAAACCTTTATCAAAAGTGAAATAAACATAGCTTCCGGCAGCTCCTTCCTGAGGATAGTACGAAACCTGTGTGTATTCAGGCTTCTCCACATCACTTGGCCAGAATTTTATTGCTAGTCCAGTAATTACCGCAAGAATCAGAATAATACCTAAAACAGCAAAAACAATTTTACCTTTCGATTTTTTCTTAGCAGGTTTTTGTGGCTGCTGAAAGTTTGCTTGTGGTGTTGGCTGCTGTGTATATGTGTTAACCGGTGGCTGAACCTGATTCTGATATTGTTGCTGTGGCTGATACGTTGGAGCAGGGTTTGTAGCTACTTGCGGAGGAGTCTGTACCGGAGCAACAATCGGAATGTTTGGAGACTGTGGTTGAACATTCTCAACTTTTGTTGGTATGTCTGATGTTGTTGATTTTTGTTCAGTTGTCTGAGCAGATGACTGTGTGCGAACGGAGCTGCTATCATCGTCAATATCTCTTATCCTGCTGTTTCTGACATTAAGTTTTGTATCTGCCTGATTGCCTTCTTGATTTTGTTTTGCAGCAGCAAGGGCCTCCTTTTCGGCTTTAATGGCACTTGGTGTTTTTCCACAAACAGAACAAAATCTATCACTTGGTCGCAACACATTTCCACAGGTGCAAACCAGATTGTTCGAATCAATTTGTATTTGTTGCGCTCCACAGAACGGACAAACACTAGTTCCTTCGGGCAAGGACGCTGAGCATTTATGGCAGATGATATTCATGGTTAGAAGGTTTTTTTGTTAGTTTATTAATTTAGCATTTCGTAAACAGATTGCTTCGCCACAAGTGGCTCGCAATGACCTTGTCTGTTTTAAGACCAGCAAGGTCATTGCGAGCAAAGTGAAGCAATCTGTTAAGCTCTGTTCTATCTCCACAGACTGAATATTACAGTATGTCAATTCAACTTCGATGCTAAAACAACCAATTCATTCCGATATACACACCCATTTTGCCGTCGGCTTTTTTTACTGGGAGGCCGATGTCGGCTGCAATCACAAAGTTTTCGTTCATTGCAAGGTGCAGTCCACATCCGTAAGTTAGGTGTAATTCCTCAGCATCGTTGGTAAAAAATTGTGATTGATCTATCTCTGACGGAATTCCAGTTTTGTTGATATGGATTTTCTGAACAACCATGCCACCATCGAGGAAAGGATTTAGTGCTGCATACCAGTTTTGGCCAATAAATCTGAATCTGGCAAATTTATATCTAAATTCAAAATTAGCGAAAGCCATTCCTTTGCCAACAGTACGATTACGAATCATTCCGCGCACCGATTTGCTACCACCAAGTCCGTCAACTGTTGATGAAGGCATATATGAGTAAATCATGTACGGCAACATGTAGTATGGAGCATAACCATAAACAATTCCCTGGTATCCAACACGGTATGCAAACGATAAATCTTTTGGAATAATTGTGAAATACTGGCGATGAGTGGCTGCAAACTTGCCGAAAGTAAAATCTTTGCTAAAACTGTTAAAAATTACAACTTCCGACCAAACACCTTTCATAGGACAAGGCTCGTTATCGCGTGTGTCGTAAACCAATCCTGCTTTTACGCTATTATGCATTCCTCCGTTTACTTCGGCAGGCGTAATTATTCCCCAATCTACATAATTATCAAAAAGATTATTTACTTCTGGAAGCATTTCGGTAGAATCTTTGCCTTCGTTAAGCTCTGCAACTGGAACCGGACCAGTAGTAATGTCCATAAAATTGTAACCCAATACCCATCTCAGATTTTTTAATCCAGTTGCACCCTGAAAATCAACTTTCAATCTTAGAATATTGCGTTGATGTTTGTAAAACATTCTGGTAATGTAATCGTTCGATTCTTCGTCGGTAAACTCTGGATTATAAACTGCATCGTATCCATTAAATCCATAGAAATCAAGAGCCTGATCGGGTAAATAAGACAAATCGGCTGTTAATCTAATCTTTGGAATCAGATACTCGGAATCGTAAAACAACCTGTAAATTCCTGAACCTTTGGTGTAACGGCTAACCTCAGCATAAATCGAATGCTTATATTTAGGGTAGGTAGAACCATCGCCATAATTGTAAAAATTTGTAAGTAATCCATATTGGAACCCCAAATCAGAATTGTAGGAAACTACAGGAAGTAGCCCAAAATTCCAGCCTGTTTTAATCTCTTTATTAACGGTATCTTTTTCTTGTGCAATAGCTGGAATTAAAACCGCCATCGCAATACAAATCAACAATAATCGTTTCATATAAGTTTGAATTTTATTAAATGCTTTAACTAAAAAACTGTAAAACTGTTCAATAATTTAACAAAGATAAAAAAAGACTGTTTGATAAAAATAAAAAATTGTAAATATTTAGCAGCGTACATTCAACAAGCAAATGCAACTTTATTGTTA
>JAQVGK010000526.1 GCA_028696755.1 Bacteroidales bacterium
AGTATTTGTTCCTCTTGAAGCAGCTCCAGTTGCAAACTTTTCTGCCGACAACACTCAATTGTGCGACAACTACACGGTAAACTTTACCGATGAATCCGAAAATTTTCCAACAATTTGGGCATGGAATTTTGGAGATGGTGGCATGGAATCAGGAACAGCTACCCCTTCGCATACATACTCCGAACCAGGGGTTTATACTGTAAGTTTGTATGTTAGCAACGACTATGGCGAAGATGAGATTGTCAAAACAGATTATATCACAATTGGAGAAGCTCCTCAGATAGGTTATACTACTGTTGCGGCTAGTGGAGCTACAATTGCTGATGGAAGTATTGATCTTACAGTTACAGGTGGCGAAGAACCATATCTTGTTGAATGGTCGCACGATATTTCGGAAACATCTCAAGACATAAGTGGATTATTAACAGGTAACTACACAGTAACAATTACCGAAGCTTATGGATGCTCTGCTTCCGAAACCATTTTTGTTGATTTTACAAATTCGATTATTTCAGCTAATTCAAATCTAAAAATCTACCCAAATCCAGCTAATAACATATTGTATATAAGCGAATTAAGCACCGAATCACAAATTACCATAACAAATATCTTAGGCGAAATTGTTTACAATGCCAAGATTTCGGGTAACCAAAGCATTGATGTTAGTAGTTTTGCTGCAGGAACATACTTTATAAAAATAGATTCTCAACAATTAAATCATATTGAGAAAATTATAATCGAATAATCGACTCATCATAAATAAAAAAACGAACTCTAACAGGGTTCGTTTTTTTTGATTATTGCTCCATTGGCAAATATATCGCACCTCTTCCTGTCTTGCCATCAACCTCAATTCGTAAATCTGTTGGGAACTTAACATGTCTGATGTATTCATCCTCGTAAACACATTCGAGAGAGTTAAGATATTCAACATCGTAATGCCCATCTTTAATAAATGGATTTACTGTAAAATATGCAACTCTATATGATGTAAGGTTATGGAAAAAGTGAGTTCCCTGACTTGGATCAATCCTGTAGTTCGATAATCCAGATTCGACAATTACACGAGCAGCCGAAATATTAGACCATTTTACAGGAATGCCTAGAGCATGATCAGAAGATCCCCATCTACCAGGACCAATAAGAATATAATTTTTATCATTCGCTACAAATTCCTTATTAAGAGCATCTATGTGATCAACTTTATTTAGATTATTTTGCGAATTAAATGTTTCGGGTTTAACATAAATAATATCTCGAATGCTCTTGTACAATCCATTTCCTAAAACAGATTCTGAATAAAGAATAGTCTCCGAAACATCAACATTTTTAAGATCAATCGACACATCCTGATCGGTTTCTATTATAGGTCTGATTTGTAATAAGCTAAAAACAATTTCGCCACCTTGCTCTTTAGGAAAGTTCACAGCAAATTCAACTTCGATATGATTATTCATTTCTCTACGACCAATTTCGAGAAAATCGAGCAGAATTTCGCTCAACGGAAAAGTTTTGTGTTTTAGAATATTGGCAAAAGTAACGAGTTTTATTCCGTCGTACATCACCGAGTCTTTGATAATATTATTCTGAAAATCGTATGTTGAACCGATATGTTTTAGCGCTCCGTCTTGATGTGCCGCATCGATTTTAAGTTTAACAATATTAACATCTTCGCTAATAGAGGGAATAAATTTCTCGGAATCAAGATCAAGGGCATAAAACTCCTTTTGAGTATCTCGTAAGGTTAGATCAGGAGTTGATAATTGTAAAACTTTTGCAGGATATCTGGGTGAAAACCTAATTGATTTTCCTCCATCAACAATATGCTTTCCCAGACCGAGTGCTATATTTACAATCCCATCCTCAGCTTTCTCTGGTTCTATCGGATAAAAATTGATCGATCTTGCTACTCCCGAGAAAGTTGGATAAAACCTATCACCATATGTGTTACCACAAACATCCTGCAAAACAATACCCATTTTTTCCTCATCAATTACATTTGAGGTTGCAGTCATATAAGCTTTAGAGTCCCTAAAGAACACAGATGCATAAACACTTTTTATTGCCTCTGTCAGGAGTTTAATTGTTTGGTGTTTATCGTTAACAACATTCGGGATCATATATGTTGAGTACACCCCAGCAAATGGCTGATAATGAGAGTCTTCGAGCCTACTGGACGAGCGGATTGCAATTGGATTATCGGTATATGAAATAAATGAGTACAAACTTGTAAATATTCTACTGGGCAGACGAGCAGCAACAAATCTATCTAAAATTTCGTCATCGCCAAGGTTTGAAATTCCTACCTCGTATAGATTGTTTGACTCCATAAACTCGTCGAAAACATCGGTACATAAGATTGCAGTTCTTGGAATAGTAATAGTTACATTGTCGTATTTTTTTCTGAGCTTGTATTTTTTTACCAAAAGATCGGTAAATGCCAACCCACGAGCCTTGCCACCAATATATCCGTCGCCAATACGCGAAAAAATAGAATATGAGTCGAAAGTATTCTGTTCAAATTTAGTAATTACTCCACGCCCACTATTTAAACGATAATTTGATATTGCCATGTAAATAAACTGACGTATATCTTCGATACTACCAAAATGTTCAACAGTAAGGTGTTTAAACTGTCGGGCGAGAAGGAATAAAGCTCTGGAATTTAACCATTTTGTTATATGGTTTCGCTTTACATGATACTCGATACATTCGGGCGAAACTTTTAGGATAAGTTCCTGAAACGACTTAAGACTTGTGGCTGTACATACAACTTTATCTTTTGTTGGATCATAAAAATGAAAGCTTCCAAGGTGTAAGTTTTTAATAATAAAATTTCGCAACTCAAATGAGAAATTCTTGGTGTATTTGCCCAAAAAATCAACTCCAATCTCGTCGGCAAGCTCTTTATTATGACTTTCGGAAGAAAGCAGTAGCAATGGAATATTAGAATCAATATTTTGAATCTGCTTGCAT
>JAQVGK010000527.1 GCA_028696755.1 Bacteroidales bacterium
TTTTAGAACTAACTCCTGCAAAGTCTTAGTCGGTAAAACGACATAAACTGGCCAGTTCGAATCTTCTGCAACCGACTGCCTCCACGCGTTTAAGTCGGCATACAAATCTTTATTCGAGATTTCTGCTCCACCTTGTTTGTGCCTAACTGTTCGACGATTAAACACAGGTTTAAAATCGATCTCAGTATTTGCAATCGTGCGTAAATACTTTACCGTTTCAAACTTATCAACACTAAGGGTTAATGCAGCTAGCTTTAAAGTAAGCTCAAGTTCAAATTTTTCGACTGCATCTGCCATTTCTTTTTTAACATCCTTATTATCGCAGTCGAAATATGCATTAGTAAATTTCTCAACGAAAATAGTTTTGATTTTTTCAGCGAAATATGTTGATGCTTTTCTTACTCTTTCCTGAATTGAGTCGGATTCTTCGGGCATTTCGTTGCTTCGAAATAAATGATTTAGCTGTTGAATAAATTTTTCGGCGACTTCAAATATCTCTGATTGTGCAGGAGCTGTGATTTCTTCGAACATAGAATTAAAACCTTCACCGAATTTACTGATATTTTCGTTGTAAGTTTTCTTGAGATAGAAATACAGCTTTTTCATCCTAAGAAAATCGAACTGTTCCAGCAAAAGGCTTTGCTGATACTTTAATTTTGCCTCGTTAAGTTTTTGATCATCTGGCTGATTTTCATCCGCATTACGATTAAATTCGGCAATAGTAGAATCTGTTTTTATTGCAGAAGGTGGAATTTTAGAAATTAAAACTAGTCCTTCTAAAGTTTTACAACGGCTTAAAGCAACATAAACCTGACCAAAAGCAAAAGCAGCATTAACATCAATTACAGCTTTTTCGAATGTCAAACCCTGACTTTTGTGAACGGTAATTGCCCATGCAAGTTTTAGCGGATATTGTTCAAACGAACCGATAACCTCCTCTTCTACTTCTTTTGTATCTTCGTTAAGTGCATACTTTACATTTTCCCATAGTTCGGGCTTAACAGCAATATCTTCGCTATCGCCTTCACATTCAACGTAAATCAAATTATCCTCGAACTTTGTAATTTTCCCGATTTTACCATTATAATAAAGTTTATCGAATGATGAATCGTTTTTCACGAACATAACCTGAGAGCCAACTTTAAGCTCCAGCTCCGACTCTGTTGGATACATATACTCGGGAAAGTCTTTGCTAACCGTGGCTTTGAACCTGTAGATTTTTGCTTTAAGTGCGTCGAGTTTCCTCTGGTTAATTGTTTCTGCAGAATTATTGTGAGTTGTTAAAGTAATATATCCTTCATTCTCATCTGGTCTAAAACCGGGAATATATCTTGCATTTAGCAATTCGGCAGATTTGGGCGAAAGTCTATTATCTCTTATTTCGCCCAAAAGTGAAATAAATGTTTCGTCGGCTTGGCGATAGATGTGTTTAAGTTCAACAGTTGTGAATTCAGTCTTTTTCAATGCAAGAGAGCTAAAGAAATATGCAGAATCGTAATAATCACGCAACATATTCCATTCGTCTTCTTTAACAACAGGAGCAAGCTGATGAAGATCACCAATCATAAGGAGCTGAACACCGCCAAAAGGTTTATCGGTATGACGATATCTACGAAGTACATCATCAACGGCATCAAGCAGATCGGCACGCACCATACTAATTTCATCAATTACCAAAAGATCGAGACTGCGAATAAGTTTAATCTTGTTACGATTAAGCTTGTGTGCAAAACGATTTGTTTCTTCTCCCTTATTTTCGGTAATTCCAGCTTTATGATTAAATCCAGGTAAAAATGGTGCAAAAGCAAGCTGGAAAAATGAATGTATAGTAACGCCACCAGCATTAATTGCAGCCACACCAGTTGGTGCAACAATCACCATTCGCTTTGGGGTTGAAAATTTAAGATTTCGTAAAAATGTAGTTTTTCCTGTTCCAGCCTTACCTGTTAGAAAAATATTGCGGTTTGTGTAAAGAACAAATTCCTGCGCAAGTCTTAATTCATCATTTCCTGTATAATCCATATCACGACTTTAAGACAATAAAAATATGAATTTCTGATATAAAATTCCCGTTCTTTACCAATTATTTATCAACATTATAAAAATGCTCAATGTCAGAAATAATCAGTATTTTTAGCACATCAAAAAAAATTGCTTATGTATAAGTTCAACAACATAACCACGATAGCCTTCGATGCCGACGACACTTTGTGGGAAAATGAAAATAATTATCGCGATACAGAAACAGAATTCTGCAAATTGTTAAAAGATTTTGGCAATCCAGAATTTGTAAGCAGTGAATTATTAAAAACCGAGATTTCCAACATTGAAATATATGGTTACGGTGCCAAGAGCTTTACTCTATCGATGATTGAAACAGCAATTAGAATTTCGAATGGCAATTGTGGGACAGAAATAATCAGCAAAATTATTGAAGCATCAAAAGAGTTAATAAACATGCCAGTAAAATTATTGCCAGATGTTGAAAACACACTTGCCATATTATCAAAAAAATACAAGCTAATACTTGCAACAAAAGGCGATTTACTGGATCAGGAAAGAAAACTAAACAATTCAGGACTTGCCAAATATTTTGAGCATGTTGAAATTATGAGCAATAAACGTAAAGAAGATTATGTGAATTTGATAAACAAATTAAAAATTAAACCGACAGAATTCATGATGGTTGGAAATACTATAAAATCGGACGTTTTGCCAGTAATTGAAGCAGGTGCCACAGCGATTCATATTCCATATCACATTACATGGGATCATGAAAAATCGGAGCATAACCAAACTTTTTTAAGCTTAGAACATATAAATCAGTTAATTTTCCTATCTGATAATCAGGTATAATTTTTGATAAACAAACGGACATTTTTAAAACTATAACCATGAAAACAAAACTTTTACTTAGTTCATTTTTTATTACAGGATTACTATTCCTATTTTCTTGCTCTTCCACAAA
>JAQVGK010000528.1 GCA_028696755.1 Bacteroidales bacterium
GCCACATAAAAAATATGTTTTCCCTGAGTGCCTTGGCTATTTGCCGGGAGGAATATATTTTCTGGGAATAGGCATATACTAACACTTTTAACATCATTTTGGGATGATAGCTACTGGTTCCTCCGCCTTTGTATTGCATTAGGAGGGGTTCTATATCAATTTTATCGATTGTATCGTTAATGACCCGGACAAGATGATTGGGAGGAATTAACTCATCAAGGCTTGGAGGGAGCAAAAATAGCTGATTCATATCATAAGGCTTAAAAGTTACCTTTCCTTTTTTGCCCGTAAGGTATTTTTCCTGGTTGGTGTTTTTATAAGGTGTGGGATCAAACAATTTCCTTTGAGAATAATGGTGTTGATTAACAGACATATCATTACCTCCCGGACGTTTGTGATAATAAAACCTATGATAATATAATTCGATACGGAGAGAGAAATTCCTTTAAAATATAATTTTCTGATAATCTTAAGTATAAAAGAGAGCTGCCCCTTTTGGGACAGCCTCTACCTACCTTTCTCAACAACTTTCTTCCCTCTCCACACATAGTGTAGGCTAGCTGTCAGATTTGGTGTTGCACCTGCACTTTCTTTCTAAACCCTACCCTTCCTCTTCTCAAGCTGGTACAAACAAAATTAGAAAAACTTAGCGGGATTTGCATAACAAATCGCATGATTTTTCAAATAGTTTCTGCATTTTTCCAACGTGATTTTCGGCTTGACGATGGAGAAAAAAATTAGTACACTTGTATTACAAGTTATACAAGTAATACAAAGATCTCTATCGTGGTATACTAACCCTTTTTGGAGGTGGATTTATGCAAAGTAGTGACAAAGAAGGCAAATACATGGGTTCGGTTAAAGTGGGTTCAAAGGGACAGATAGTCATACCAAAAGAAGTGCGGGATATGTTTGGAATTACCGCTGGAGATACCTTGATCTTACTTGCTGATGCTCAAAAAGGTATAGCCATTGAGAGAATGAGTGTTTTCAATAAGATAGCAGATGCAATTCTCAACGGGAAAACAAAGGAAATATATCCTGAGCACAGCGAAGAAGATAGCGTAAATTTTGCAGAGGGAATTAAAAAGCTGAACGAAGTGGAGGACAATAAATGATAGCGATTCAGACGATGGAGCTCACAAAACAATACAAAGATAAAATTGCCGTTAAGTCCCTTAATTTGAGTGTTTATAAAGGTGAGTTATTTGCTTTGTTAGGAGTAAATGGAGCTGGTAAAACCACAACAATAAAAATGTTAACCTGCCTTACGAAACCTACATCTGGAGATGCGTTTGTCTTAGGGAACAGTATTATCACAAGCCCGCTAAAAGTAAAAGCACAAATCAATGTTTCGCCTCAAGAAACCGCAATTGCTCGCAATCTAACTGTTCGGGAAAACCTGGAACTTATTGCAGGCATTTATGGGAATGATAAAAAGCAATCAAAATTAAAGGTTGAAGAGACTATTAAATCATTCGGATTGTCCGAAATTGAAAAAGTTAAGGCAAATACCTTATCTGGTGGCTGGCAAAGACGCTTGAGTATTGCGATGGCATTAATTACAGAGCCGCAAGTATTATTTCTTGATGAACCGACAATAGGCCTTGATGTACTTGCAAGAAGAGAACTTTGGGGTGTCATCAAGAAATTAAAAAAGAAGATCACTATTATCTTAACTACCCATTATCTAGAGGAGGCTGTTTTTTTATCCGATCGATTAGCAGTGATGGCAGGCGGAGAAATTAAGGCAATTGGCACATCTGATGAACTTATAGAGAAGACAGGCAGCGATAATTTTGAAGACGCCTTTATCGCCATTGTTCAAGAAGGGTGGAGCGGTGTATGAAGATCTTAGCGTTTGCGACTCGGAATAGTAAAGAAATATTGCGAGATAGGCATAATTTAGCATTTGGCGTTGGCTTTCCTGTTGTTTTACTGCTATTGCTTACAGCTATTCAATCGAATGTACCTGTAGATTTATTTGTAATAGATCAATTAGCTCCCGGAATTGCTGTTTTTGGACTATCGTTCATCTCGCTTTTTTCAGGCATGTTGATTGCTAAAGACAGAACCAGTTCTTTAATGCTACGCTTGTTTACGTCTCCCATGACATCTAGCCAGTTTATCCTAGGATATACGCTCCCTTTATTACCTATGGCCATCTTACAAGTTGCAATATGTTTTCTTGTTGCATTGTTTTTGGGGTTAGCAATAAACCTTCATGTCTTAATTACTATTCTTGTAATGATACCAGCTGCGATATTGTTTATCGCAATTGGTCTGTTATGCGGTACCTTATTTAATGATAAACAGGTCGGTGGGATGTGTGGAGCATTACTCACAAATTTGAGTGCATGGCTATCGGGCACCTGGTTTGATCTCGATCTAGTCGGTGGATTTTTCAAGAAAATTGCCGAACTGTTACCGTTTATGCATGCAGTAGAAGCCGGGCGTGCTGCTATTTCAGGTGCTTATCATTGTATCTTCCCGGAATTGTGGTGGGTAATTGGCTATGCTGTCATCATCATGAGCATAGCAATTATTACTTTTACGAAGAAAATGAGTAGCGACAATCTTTAATACAGGATAGTTGATAACGATTTTGCGAAAAAAGCCACCATACTGTAGGTGGCTTTTTGGCGAAAAATGTCCCAGGAGGGATACCAGTATTTTAGTTAGAGAATTTCTGTCTCATGAATTAGTTGTATTTGGTGTCACGAAAACTGAAGCGATGTACCTGCTCGTGCAATAACTCGTTATCAGTACAATACCCATCTTGCTTAATTTTAATAATTGTAGTAATATAAAGATAACAAGTGATATAGCCGATTCTTTTGCGGTATGATTAGCAGGAATAGGGTAAACGCTGGAGACCTACCTTCCCTTATCATTACATACGGTTTATCACTTGTAAAAAATTAAAGGGGGCTTGTATATGAACAAGCACATAGTTGTAGGAGCGTT
>JAQVGK010000529.1 GCA_028696755.1 Bacteroidales bacterium
ACACAATTCTCGTAATATGGGAACTCTGGATGCAGATAAACAAGAGATTTTGCCCATGAACTTTTCCAATTAGCAACAAAGTCTTCAACATTTTGTAAATGATGTGGACGTATGTATTTTTCTCCGTCGATTGTGACAAGCAGATCATCATCAGTGATCTCTGGCGAGTACTGATTGGTTCCAGTTTGAACAACTTTAACAAAAGACTCGAAGCCAAATTCGTCATAATACACATCGTTTTCGGGATATCTCCAAGTTCTAGGAATAGAAGTATTAACATCAATTACTAATTCGGGAAATAAGTTATTTTCGTTAAAAACAGACAACCTAAAATCTTCAGGATGTATTTCGGTATCTTCTGTTATCACAACGATGTTATTATCTACATTTGTCATGTCACAGACTTGCCCATATTGTCCGTTAAGGCTCATATCGGCCAGCATAGTTTGATAACCAGCTTCGCAGATTGGGTTCGAAAGGTTGTTGCAAATACCATTACACATTGCGACTAAGTCTTCGTATGCAGACCAGGTTTCAACCAGAAAATCATATTCTTCCTGAGTATATGGTGATGGAGGCGAATTTTCTGTTACTAAAGCAGGATTTTGTGCAACTGTTGGTTTTGTGTCGTTTATCCCAATCCCGTTATTACTTAAGAATGAGTTAGCAAAGCTAAGGCAATCACTACAATCGAAATCACAAGCATCAGTATTTGCTTGATTAATATACTGAGAAACATATGTGTTATAATTTGGAAGGCAAGTTGTTGAGTTTAATAGCGCCTCCAAATATTCCCTTGTGTATTGATTCAAAACATCTTCGCGAAGAACAAGTTTCTTTGTTATGTAGTAAGATCCTACACCAAGCACTACTTGTCCGAGATTTCCTTGACCTAGTGCCCAATTTCGTTCAAAAATATCAGGATAATTTTCGCAATCGGTGCTTATGTCGTATGTGGAAACTCCGTCAACAAGCTGGGTTATTTCATTAGCTGCTCCAATTGGGATGCTCTCGTTGAAATACAAGGTTTCGGTTTCACTTTCATATATAGGCAATGCATTTCCATTTTCATCAGTAATGGTTATAAATAAATCATATACACAATCAAAACAAAAATCGCCACAAATATTATAATCTAAATTATTGGACTGTAATAAATAATTAACATCTATTTTTTGTGGATGATCAGAATAAAACTGATAATTAAATACAATTTCATTACTATTGTTTGTATTTATTACCTGATTATCAGATTCATGAAAAAGGTCAATGTTTAAATTGTGATTTTCGAGAGCACTTGCAAACATAAGATTGTTCGGTTTTGCTCCTGCCAGACCAGTAAGAATTATATTACCTTTTAAATCTTTAACGCTAACGTTGAGCTGACCGTTAGGGTCTTTAACAACTTCTTTTGTGTAATATTTCGACAGACCTACTTCTGCACCAAAATATAAGTCAATTTCGGGTTGTAATGGTTTTGTGTATGTGTAGTCTGTTGTATGATCTGTAAAACCTAATTCAGGTTGAAATTCTTCACCAACACCACCTTGAGTTTTAACTCGTCCGGTATTATCTTCTGTTAAAACTGTTCTTACAAAAGGATAGCCGCCAGCATCTGGAATATAAGGATTACTAGTATTTAATGTTGAATAGTACAAACCTGCTCCTGAAGCATTGCCTATAGCCTCAGGTTTTAGGTTAGTTGTTATGTCATATTGTTCTTTGTTATATTCTGGTGCAAGTGGGTCGGCTGTACGATTAAACAAAGGTTCGTAAATTAACTTCTTATTACCTTTAGGTGCAGGTAATAAGGTTAAAACACCACGTCCAAGATAATCGTATTTAGTTTCAGCAACCAGTACAATACTGTCTGAATTCTGTTGCACCTGTGACTGTCTTGAACGCATCGAACCATCAAAATAATTGACAGAGAATTTACTTTTTCCGTCTTCGGCAAAACTGGCAATATACTGTTTGTTTTTTGTATGTAAGTCACTATCATCTGTTATTGTTACTAAACTTCCAGCAAAAAGTGAAGAACATAAACCAGAACCAGTGTTGTCTTCAAATGACCATTTACTATACAGCTCAGTAAATGCAAATAAATTAGGTCCAACGTAACTATTTTTCTTCCCAACTGCGCGAACCCTATAAACAAGATACCCAGTTTCGAAAATGTTTGGAATAGCATACTTAGTATCTCTTACTAAAACTCTTGTTGAGTTGCGTTTAAATAATCCTGGTTCAATCTGAAACTGTGAGTAGCCGTTCACAAACGCATACTCTAATTCGTAATATTCTGCACCTTTAACATGGTCCCACGAAAAATTAATAAAATCATTACTTAAGTTTCCTGTAACATTTGTAGGTGCATTTATTGTGTTACCATAACTTGGTAATTGGTAAAATCTCTCAATCTCAATTTCGGCTTCAATGCAAATATGTTGCAAAATGTCGGCTATTTCAGGGTTTGAGTAATCTGCATCAGTTATTACAGAAACTTGATGAGCACCCACTACTAATATACTTTGATTGTCTCTTATCAATTGTCCATCGGAACTAATGGTTAAACTTAATGTTTTTTCAAGTAACTCTGATTCAAATTGATTATTTAGGTAGTTATATTTAAGTACCATTATTCTTACTGGTACTTCTATTTCGGTGATATTGGCAGTTGGAAAACTAGTCCAGTTAGAATTTCCTTTATCGAAAACAAGACTTACTTTTGCCTGCGCCGAATAGTTTTTAAAACCCCAGTTGTTTGGAGAGTTACTACTCATTGTTGCAAACTTGTCGTCTTTAACACAAATATAACCATTGTGCTCAAGTACATGCCTGTTGTTGAAAATCTCTATTCCAGCTTTTGATAGATATGAAATTGCTATTAAAGCTAATAATAAAACTATCCTAAAGTAATTCCTTTTCATATATTTTGACAGGTTTTATTGTTCATCAAAGTAA
>JAQVGK010000530.1 GCA_028696755.1 Bacteroidales bacterium
ACATTATCCCAAATAAAAACCGAACATAAAATTACCCTACTGTTAATGGACCCAAACATTACCCAAACATATCCACAGATCAAATAATTAATAATCGAAAAGAAAGGAAAAATGAACAAATATTACCCCATAATTTTCATCGCAATCATATTACTTGGAATCCTAATCTTCACATACAAAGATAAATCAATAAAATATCAGCCAAGTGATGCACAAAAGAAAGTTAATCTTGAGATAGGGGAAGGTGTTATCGAAATCAACGACCTTAAATACAACCAACAAAAAGAAATAGACTTTCAAGATAAAAAAGCATCAGCCAACTTTGACGGACAAAACGTAAATTATACAATCCTGGATATTCTCCAACCATTCAATCTTGATTCACAAAGTGACAATGAATACCCATTTCTTTTAAAAGCTGAGTATCCAAATAACGAAACAGTCGCATACCTGGTTGTTGCCAGAAAACAAGATGACAAATTCGTATCTATCGATCAAATAAAAATCGGCAACCCAGACAAAATAGATGAGATTCACGAGCTCAATGACAACGAAGTTGTTGTCGAAGCGATGATTGGAGAGGGGGACAACAAAGTCAGAGCTCATTTATCATATACTTTTAAAGACGACAAAATAATTCCTGACGCACATAATATAGATATCGATAATTCCCAACCAATGACACCAATCCAAACTCCAGCAGCACCAGTCAGTAGCTCCGATGATCAAACAAATAGCAACGATGATGATACTAACACAAGCTCTGGAAAAGTAGCATTAACTTTTGATGATGGGCCAGGAACTTTTACGCCAAACGTGCTCAACGCACTTCAAGACAAAAACACAACTGCCACATTTTTTATGATAGGGGAAAATACTCAAAAACACCCCGATTTCGTCAAACAAATTCACGATGCAGGACATGAAATCGGCAATCACACTTGGGATCACCCCGATCTTTCCAAACTTTCTGCCGATTCACAAAAAGACGAGATTCAAAAAGCCAACAATGCGATAAATTCACTCGTAGGCATCACACCTCATTGGCTTAGACCTCCCTATGGAAACTACGATGACAATACCGAGAGCGTACTTTCCAGTCTAGGCATGCAAAAAGTGCTTTGGAATGTTGATACCAGGGATTGGTCAGGATTATCAGCAGATGAAATTTACCAAAACGCAATCGATGGGCTAAAAGACGGAGCAATTATCCTAATGCACGATGGAGTCAATAATTCCTCAGAAACTGCTAAAGCTGTTCCGCGCATCATCGACACTATCAGAGAAAAAGGATATGATATTGTTACTATTTCTAACCTATGATTTGTGCTAAAATAATACATAAATAAACACTAACTATCCAAGGAGTTATTTTGAACATTGCCAGCATTCAAAAAAGAATTCAAAAAATCAATGAATATAAAGATGAAAATAAAAAAACCAAAGAGCTTCTAGACGCTGCTTTGGACGGCTCAGAAATCTATCAGGAAGTAAATAAAAAATCAAAATCAGTTGCTCAAGAAAAGCGTCAGGTAAAAGAAAAAATATTTGAAAGTCCAGAAAACGACAAACTAGTCTGGAAAATCAAGGAAAATCAAGAAGAAATCAAAATCCAAAAAGAAATTTTAGCACAAGAATTAGTCGATTATATGAAAAAAAATAATACTAACGAAATCAGTGATATTGAAGGCAATAAAATGCGCTTTGAGATATCCGTTAGTTTAAAGAAATTAAATGATTAAAAAACCCAAAAAACTCGGTCTCGCTCTCAGTGGTGGAGGAATCATGGGTGTAGCCCATATCGGACTTTTAGAGCAAATTGAAAAACACAATATCAAAATTGATCTTATTTCAGGCAGTTCTTCTGGGGCTATCATTGGCGCTCTTTTCTCCGACGGTGGAACTCAAAAAATATACGAATTCCTAAACAGACTCGATAGAGATGATTTTTTCTCGATCAAAAAACTCTTATACAAATATAAACTTCCGCACAATATTTTTAACGCTATGTACGGTGCAATAGAAAAAACTCTCACTGCCAAATCCTTTAAAGATCTAAAAATTCCATTGATATGTACTGCCACAGATATCGTAGGTGCAAGAGAAAAAATATTTGACAGTGGCGCACTTATACCAGCCCTCAGAGCTTCAGCTGCATATCCTGGTGTTTTTCCAACTGAAAAAATAAAAAACAAATATTATATTGATGGGGGAGTGTTGAGCAACTTTCCGGTCAAAATCCTCAAAACAAAAAATTGTGACTTCATTATGGGCTCACTAACCAATCAACTACCTCATCTTCGATTCACTGAAAATCAAGCACCAAAACTCTCAACCTTTGATACTCTTATGAGAGCAATAAAAATTGGTGAGCAAAAAATAGCAGAAATAGATAAGCAATACTGTGACATCATCTTTGAACCTCCAATATACTACTGGGATTGGTATAATTTCAGTGATATTGACATCATTAGAGAAATCGGACAAGATTACGCTCAAAGAAATATGTATAAACTTTTAAGAATATTAAACAATGAATGATTTTATATTATCAGTCGAAAAACTATCCAAATCGTACGGAAAAATTGATGCTGTCAAATCAATTAGTTTTAATGTAAAAAATGGTGAGATTTTTGCGCTCATTGGGCCAAATGGAGCAGGAAAATCCACTACTCTAAAAGTCATCACGACGCTACTGACCCCTACTACTGGCAAAGTAATAGTTGGCGGATTTGATATCATAAAGAATCCCCAAGAAATAAGAAAAATGATTTCTTATCTACCAGAAGAAGCAGGGGCATATAAAAATTTAAAGGGTATAGAATATCTTGATTTCATGGCTAATATCATTGAAGCGGACAAAGTCAAACGCACAGATTTTCTTAAACGCGCCAAATATATTGCCAATCTTGGCTCTAGACTCAATGACAAAATCGGTACTT
>JAQVGK010000531.1 GCA_028696755.1 Bacteroidales bacterium
CACACTGCTACGAACGGTTCCTCTTATCAAAAGAGTAAACGATGAAAGTGGTGTCATATCTCCAACTACATAATCACCAGTCCAGGCAAACCAAGTTGCCCCGCCGTCAGCAGAATATTGTGCACCCGAAATGATCAATGGATTTACGATATCGTGAATATGAACACCTTCTGCATTAAAAGTGTTACTGTTATTTGTAACCAGAATTGAATACTGTATTGTTTGACCAGCAATTACTGTAGCAGGACCAGACTTTACAATAGAAACATCTGCATCAACATTTAAAGGAGTGTTAATTGTTTCATCATTATTTGAAGGATCTGGGTCTGGATCAGATGAAGTTACAGATGCAGTATTTGGTATTGGGTCAACATTTGGAGCAGGCGACATGTCAATTACAGTACCTCTAATTAGCAAGGTAAAACTTGCACCATCGTTCAAATCACCAATATTTAAACTTCCTGTCCATGGGCTTAACCATATTCCTCCGCCATTTACAGAATATTCAACGCTGGAAATAATGGTTGGATCGATATTATCTGTTATAATCACATCTGTAGCTACTGAAGGACCATAATTCGTTACTATAATTTCATAAACTATAGGACCACCAATTACAACCGGAGAAGTTAAAGCTCTTTTAGTTAGTTCAAGGTCGGCAGAAGTTAGTATGTTTGTTACAACTGTTGATTCATTGTTAGATAAATCAGGGTCTGAAGTTACTGCGCTATAAATTGTTCCTGTGTTTACAAGTGTTCCAGTAGCATCAGGGTCAACATCACCACGAATCATAACGTAATTTACACCTGAATAAAGAAATTCGGCAAGATATCTTGTGCCACCCCATGCAAACCATGAATTTCCAAAGTTTAACGAGTATTGTGGATTTGAAATTCCCGCAGGCAAGATATCGGTTATTGTAGCCTGAAGTGAATTATCAGGACCAAAGTTTTGAACGTATAAGAAATAGTATATTTTTGTTCCCGCTGTTATAACAGATGGAAATACTTCAATTAACTGAGAAGGGTCTCCAACAGGTAAATTTGAAGGATCGATGTGAGTTTTAATAATTGAAACATCTGATGTTTTAATTACTTCAATTGTAACAATTGCATCATCGCAGTTTGTTGGATTAAGCACTTCACAGATTTGATAAGTCAATGTGTAAGTTCCACCTGGAGTAAAAGGAGCAACATCAACAGAACCATCAGGATTCAATGTTACTGTTCCGGTTGGGTCGGCAACAGTTTCGGTAAGAATAACATCAACAGGATTAACCGGATTTCCATTTAATAAGTCATTGTCAAACACATTTAAGACATTTGTTTGACCAGTCGAACCATTTACACCGGTTGCTGAATCATCGTTGGCAATAATTTCAGGAGCTTCCACAGTAATCGTTACAGTAGCCTGATCGCAATTTGTTGGATTAGCTATTTCGCAGATTTGATAAACCAAATAATATGTTCCTGCGGGAGTCCCTGGTGCAACAACTACATCTGTTCCAACAAGGCTTATATTTGGATGAGTTGAACTAATAAAAGTTAAATCAACATCTGCAGGATCAACCGGACTTCCGTTAAGTAAGTCGTTTGATAAAACATTTGTTACAGCAGTTCCGCCAGTCATTCCATTTACGGTACCAGCATCATCAACTGCAATAATTTGTAATGCATTATTAATGGTAATTAACGCAGTTTCGCTACAACCTTCAGAGTCTGTTACTACTACTGTATATGTTCCAGATGAAAGATTTTCAAAAATATTTGAAGCCTGTGATGAACCTCCATTTAAACTATATGTAAATGGAGGAGTTCCACCACTTGCAGTTACAGTAATTTCGCCTGTTGATGCATTATAAAAATCTATTTCAGCTGTTACAGCCAAACCAACAACAATTGCTGGCATAACAGTAACGGTAACTTCGGCACAAGACGATACTCCACAAGAGTTTTCCCATGCAGCATAATAAGTTGTTGTTACCGATGGAGCTGCAATGCTCAGATTATTCCCAGTTCCAACCAAAGTTCCTTCGCAAGAGCCTGTGTACCAGTTTAGTAAGGTGCCCGAGCCACCAGTTGCTGATAACACAATATTTCCTGTTTCGTTAAAACAAACAGATGAAACATTTGAGTTTGCTGCTGATGGAGCTACTGGTAATGGATTAACAATTACTTGAATCGGCACTTTGTTTGGGCTAATACATGAACCTGCCAAACCTTCTGCTACATAATAAGTAAATGTTCCAACAACCGAAGTTGAGGGAGTAATAGTCGTTTGAGGAACTCCTGCTAAACTTGTGTAATAATACAATGTATAAGAAGGGTCACTTGCAGTGGCAGTTAACGGCACTGCAACATCATTCTGACAATAAGTAACTGGACTTGTTGCAATTGGCGTACTAGTTAAAGTAAGAACTTCGATTGTGAATTCAAAATAACAACTAGTTGATCCAGGAGGAACAGCATAGTAAGTACTTACACCAGGAGTTGCCGGGAATGGATTTGAAATAGTATATTCGGTTGCTGAACCAGTAACTGGATATTGATTATAATATCTCGATCCGGCAGGAAAATGACCTGAAACCTGAGTAATGGGAATTGTGCTACCCACATTACATTGTAAGAACTCTAAAACTGTTGGTGTTGCTGCACAATTAGCCGCAACAAAAGCAGATTCGTCAATAGTAAATCGGAAAGGTTGTAGAATTGGCTCGCCTGCACACAGACCAGACATTTCGTATCCTTGCATTGTACTGTGATTGTTAAATACTGTTCCACTGATTTGACCAACGCCATTCATGTGTCCATGAATGATTACTTCTGCATCGCAATTTGTATTGGATAAAATTGTACAGTCCTCGGTTACTTTCACTTTAAAAGTAAGTCTTCCTAAAAGATCATTTGGATCGGCAGGCAATGGCAAAGTTCCTATTTCCC
>JAQVGK010000532.1 GCA_028696755.1 Bacteroidales bacterium
TGATTATCTGAGAACATTATTTGTCCGTTTACCTGCTGAGAGATCATCGGTTTTGCTAACAGAAAAAGTATAATAATTGGAAGTAGTTTCTTCATGTTACAAATGATTTTGGTTTACTGAAAATTGTTTTTGCTAAATTATCAAATAATTTAAAACAGTGCAACAATTAATTTCCAGATCCCCAACAAATGAAAAGAGAATGCAATAACGACTACAACTAAAAATCCACGGATAAACTTAGCTCCTTTTTTGATAGCTACTTCTGTTCCAAGAATTCCGCCAATTGTATTGCCAATTCCAGCAAACACTGCGATTAGAATATCCATTTCGCCACTAATGAGGTAAATTAAAAAAACTACAGGAGCATAAGTTAAAACTAAAAAAACTTTGAGAGCATTTGCCTGCACAAGGTCAAACCCTGCATTAAGCACAAGAGCAGACAGAAGAAAAATACCGACTCCGATATGTAGAAATCCGCCATAAAAACCAATTGCAAGAAATATTAAAAGTTGTAGCCAACCGGTTTTTTGTTGCCTCGCTTCCGACTGACCTTCTATCCATTTCTTTGGGTCGTAGTACATTAAAACAAGCATCCCGAGAAGAACAACACCAACTATTTTCTCGAAAATATCACTATTAATATTTATTGCCAGTTCTGCCCCTGCAATCGAACCAACAATCATTGGAATTGCGAGAATTAGTCCTTTTTTTAATGCTAGTTTGCGATTTCTATAAAACTTTATCGAGGATGCTCCTGTTTGCATTAGAATTCCGAGTCGTACCGTTCCGTTTATCATATTTACCGGCATTCCAAAACCAGACAAAAGTGCATACATCAACGAAGTTCCAGCACCAGCAATTGTATTGACAAAGCCCTGCAACGCGCCAACAATGACAATCAGCACATAAACATGCCACATTTCGAGTCCAAGGCTATGTATTATTTCGGTCGACATATTATTTTGAAACAGATTCTTTTAGAGGTTTAAATCCTTCTCCCAATATTTCGTGAGTATTCATCACCGAAATAAATGCTTTTGGGTCAATTTCGTAAATGTACTCTTTAAGCATTTCCGATTCGCGACGACTAACTGTGGTATAAATAATTTTCTTAGTATCCTCGCTATACATTCCCTGACCATGAAAGACGGTTCCTCCTCTGTCGAGATCTTCGATAATTGTTTGTTTTATTTCGTCATATTTATCCGAAATTATAAACAAAGCCTTATCATAATTTGCACCCTCAAGCACAAGATCCACCACCTTTCCTATTATATAAATAACCAACCACGAATAAAGCGGAATTTTCCAGTCGCGGAAAGCAATCAAACTTATTAAAACAATTGCAGAATCGACATAAATCATTAGAGTGCCAAGTGGAATTTTAGTGTATTTATTTATTATCATTGCAATAATATCGCTTCCACCAGATGATGCTTTTGATTTAAAAACAAGTCCCAATCCAAAACCAATTAATACACCTCCAAATATTGCAGATAACAGAGCATCACCTTCAACAAGAGGTACATTTCCCTGGAAATACGTAAGCAAATCAACAAATACAGCCATCGAAACAAAACCCACAACGGTTTTCCACCCGAATTTGGGACCCAGAATTTTAATTCCGATCAAAGTCAGTGGAATATCCATTGCTAAAGCCATCATACCAATTGGCAGACCAAACAAATGGTGTAGCACGATAGAAATACCATATACACCACCTGGAGCAATTTTGTAGGGAGAGATAAAATAAACATATCCAACAGCCATAACAAAAGTCCCGATTAAAATCAGCAAAAGCGCCTTCAAGCCTTTTTTTGAGAATAGCTTTTCCTTATTTAAGAATTTCATTTCTAATCTATTTTTGATGCTGCAAAATTACAGTTTAAAAACGAGGGGAGGAAATATAATGTTATTAAATATGTACAGGTTTTGAATAGTTACAAATGACAACGGCGCAGCCCTCAACGTAGTTAAATGACAAATAACAAATCACAAATCACAAATGACTAATCACAAATGACAAATCACAAATCAATGTCGTTCAGATAAGCAATTTTTGGACTTAGTCGCGATTATTCTTTTTTCATTCAAACTTTCTTCATATTATATAAACAAGTTTTTTTGGCAAATTTATTATCTATTTTTAAGTTAGATTAGTCAATCTCGTTGTCATGATAAATTGTGCAAATTTATCACAGCAGCCTCAGGCTGAAGGCCTGATTTATTTCAACCTGATGCGCTAGCGTCAGGTTGACAAACATAGATTCCGCTGGAGCGCTGTAGGCGCGGCTTAACTTTAATACCGATTGTAAACTTGTTATAGTCCAACCGCAGACACTTTTTCAGTGGCAAGCTCAGCTAAGCTAATTTCGCAATACTAAATTAGCTTAGCTGAGGACTTCGTCGTTCGTCTATACAATTTTATCATCGGTATTATACCAGCACAGGGGAATAAATTTGCAACTCATAAAATATTGGACTAATTATTAATTGCCCTGGGTATAACCCGCTCCTACAGAGCTCAAGTGGTGTCTGCGACGCTACAAAGCAGGGCGTTGCCCCGCTATAAAATAAATCAGGCTTTCAGCCTGAAGATTAGTGCATCCTTGGTGCATAAGAATTAGTATTCTGCTTTTATATAAACAAGTTTTTTTTGCAAATTTTTTATCTATTTTGAAGTTAGATTACTAAAAAGTGAGTAGAGAATTTTTCCTTAACTAGACGACATTGAATCACATATCACAAATGACAATTAGTGATTGCGAGTCCCCACCCCAAGTTTTGTGGAATAATGCGGTGATGACAGGTTGGGCTAGACAAACGCAAAGGAACTTGTCGCTCGCGATGCTCACTCCAAGTTTTTTTTGAACGCGAATTTCACGAATTTCACGAATTAACGGGTTAAAAAATCAACGTGTTGATTTTTTTAACCCGTT
>JAQVGK010000533.1 GCA_028696755.1 Bacteroidales bacterium
ATCAATTATTCAAATTGACAAAACCTGCTTATCCGGTACGCGACTTTGGGAAAAGAATTAAACGCACGATCGTAAACGGATTTTTGCAGGAAAGAATTTTTCGTAATCCAATCGCTGGCTTTATGCATGCTCTGGTTTTCTGGGGATTTTGCATGATTCTTTTTGGAAGTATCGAAATGGTTATCGATGGTGTAGCCGGAACTGATAGAGTTTTGGCAATTTTTGGTCCTGCTTACGATTTTGTAATGGCTGCCGGGGACGTATTTGCATACATCATTGCTCTGTTTATCGTAATTTTTATCATCCGTCGTTCTTTACTCAACATTAAAAGATTAAATGGTAAAGAGTTAAGCCACAAAAATCACATGGATGCATTTATTGCGTTAAGCTTTATTTTAATTTTAATGATTACTCTGGCTGGCATGAACATTTTCTATTTGGCAGGACATTCATCTTACGAAGGAGTTTATCCAATCAGTGCTCTTATCGCACCTGCATTTTCGGGAATGAGCAGCAACACAACAACACTGCTTCACGACATTAGTTGGTGGTCGCATATCTTACTAATATTCTTATTTGCAAACATTTTGCCTTATTCAAAACACTTCCATATCTTTATGTCGTTGCCAAATGTATTCTTCAGCAGATTAACACCACTTGGAAAAATGACAAATATGGATTCGATTACCAAAGAAGTTAAACTTATGATGAATCCCGAGACTGCATTTGCTGCTGCACCCGAAGGCGACTCTGCTCCTTCCCGATTCGGAATACTAGATGCAGAAGACTTAACTTGGAAGAATTTCATCGATTCATTGGCATGCACTCAATGTGGAAGATGCACATCCGTGTGTCCAGCAAATATTACTGGCAAAGAACTTTCGCCACGAAAAATGATAATGAACATTCGTCAGCGAATGAAAGAAAAAGGGCCTCAGTTGGTAAAAGATTCGGCATATACCGATGGTAAAGCTTTGATTAGGGATGTTATAAGCGAAGAAGAAATCTGGGCTTGTACAACCTGTAATGCTTGTGCAAAGGAATGTCCATTAAATATTGATCACCCAACTTTTATCCTCGATTTAAGAAGATACCTTGTTATGGAAGAATCTGCCGCTCCCGCTGCCCTAAATGCAATATTTTCAAATATCGAAAACAACGGAGCGCCATGGCAGTATTCTAATCAGGATAGATTGAATTGGACAGAGTAAAACTAAAAATAACAAATAATAAATAACAAATGACAAATGACAAATAACAAAAGAGATTGAAATGATGATAGTTAATGAACCTGAAAAAATATATGATCTTGAAGAAAGAACTTTTCAATTTGCAAAAAATGTTAGGCTGCTAATCAAAAAATCACCTTTTAACAATGCAAATTGTGAAGATGGAAAGCAGGTTGTAAAAAAAGAAAATATTTTCAACAATAATCAATAAAACTAATCCTACAAATCAATAATTGTAATTTGTAATTTGTAATTTAAAAACCAAATATTATGACAACAATAGATTCAAAAATAAACGTTCCGGTAATGGCAGAGGTTTTTGCTAGTGGCAAAAAACCTGAATTTTTATTCTGGGTTGGCTGCGCTGGAGCATTCGACAATAGATACATGAAAGTAGCAAAAGCATTTGCAACTATTTTAAATCATCTTGGTACCGACTATGCAGTTCTAGGCACCGAAGAATCATGCACTGGAGACCCTGCTCGTCGTGCTGGAAACGAGATGCTGTATCAAATGCAAGCGATGACTAATATTGAGATTTTTAAAATGTATGAAATCAAAAAAATTATCACTATTTGTCCACATTGTTTCAACATCCTTAAAAACGAATATCCCGATTTGGGCTCAGAATGTGAAGTTATACACTATACCGAGTTTCTTGCAGAAATGATAAAAACCGGGAAATTAAAAACCGACAAATCCAAATTAGAAGGTAAAACGGTTACTTACCACGATCCATGTTATCTAGGTCGAGCAAACGACATTTACGAAGCTCCTCGTTTTGTAATGGAAAGTCTCGGACTTAAATTGGCCGAAATGAATCGTTCTAAAAGTTTTGCCCTGTGTTGTGGTGCAGGTGGATCACAAATGTTTAAAGATGCTGAAAAAGGTGACAAAGAAATTTTTATAGAACGTACCGAAGATGCTCTCGAAACCAATGCAAAAGTAATTGCAACTGCATGCCCGTTTTGCATGACAATGATGACTGATGGTCTTAAATATAAAAATAAGGAAGAAGAAATTAAAAATCTCGACATTGCCGAAATGGTTGCCGAGGCTTTGATTTAATTGAAAAACAAAAAATTTAATTATTTCGAATTACACTGAACAAAAAAATATTATACTCAACCTCTATGGAATTTTGTAATATAAAGTCCCATAGAGGTTGAGTATACCATTTGTCTTATTTTTTTACTTTCTTTGGTAAACCAACTTTTGACAAAATTTCTTTTGCTTTCTCAAGCTTTTCTGGAAAAAGTACCTTATCTCGATATTGTTCCAATTTTTTATCAAACACAATTACTGGTATTTTCGACCTGTTTAATTCATCTATTGTAGTCATAATATCACTAATTTTTCTTTTTTGTAATTAAAAACGCTTCATAATCTTCACCAAGCATAAACTCCTCCCAAATATTTTCATCAATAGTCAAACCATATACATCAAAATCAGCTTTAATCTCTTCAATATTATTACTTATACCCATTCGATAAAGCCGTGTTCTAACACTTGTGCTACCTGTAGCGAAAATCCATGCTTCTGGATACTTCTCAATAAATGCATACACTGTAGATGCAACTGTTGCAAGAACCTTGATGCTATCTCCATTATTTGTTATCGTAATATCGTCAATAGTCCTTGTTTCTTCATTATAATCGCCGAAAGCCAAATTATAGACATTTTCTGTGCCGGTAAAAGTA
>JAQVGK010000534.1 GCA_028696755.1 Bacteroidales bacterium
ATGATGATCCTTGGTATTGCTTCGATAAAATTAATGATTTGCATAACAAGTACGGATTGTCGCCTTATTATTTCTTTTTGATGGGTAAGTTCGGTAATCTTGACCGAAATATTTCGCCATCCAGAAAGCTGGTAAAAGAGTTGATTCATAATCTAGTTCAAAACTATACTATCGGAATTCACAACTCGTATCGTGGGAATTTTAAATCAAAAGTTTGGTCGAAGGAGCTTAGGGTATTGCAAAAGCTTACCAAGACCGAGATTTTCTCGTCGCGTCAACATTATCTTTTCGTACGTTTTCCCTCAACATATCGAGATTTGCTAAAGATGGGAATTAAGCGAGATTTTTCGATGGTATATCCCGATATGCCTGGGTTTAGAATGGGGATTACTGTCCCAGTTCCATTTTTCGACCTCGAAGAGAATAAAAAAACTGATCTTTGGCTATATCCAACAATGATTATGGATGTTGGATTGCATAAATACCAATGTTTAAGTATGGACGAAGCAATAGCTCAGTCGTTACCGATTGTTGAATACACAAAGCAATATGGTGGAACACTAATTACCTTATGGCACAACGAATCTCTTTCTGATTATGGCAGATGGGAGGGCTGGAGTAAGGTTTATGAAGAAACGGTAAAGGCTGCTGTGGCAGAATAAAATAAAAAAGCCGGATTTCCCGGCTTTTTCTTTACAATTTCTCTATCATCTTCGTAAAAATCTTTGTCATTTTCGATTCGGCTGCAGCAGCTACTTTTTGCACTTCTTCGTGTGTAACTTCTACAATTTTACCTGGTACACCAAGGTCGGTAATAATCGACATTGCAAAACATGGAATTCCCATCTGTCGTGCAGCAATAACTTCTGGAACTGTTGACATTCCGACTGTATCAGAGCCGATAATTCTGAAATACTTATATTCAGAAGGAGTTTCAAATGTTGGTCCTGTTGTGGCAGTATAAACGCCTTGCTGAACTTTTATACCAAGTTCTGCTGCAATTTCTTTTGCCTTTATAACCATGTTTTTATCATAGGCATCGCTCATATCGGGAAAGCGAGCTCCAAATTCAGGATTGTGTTTACCAATTAATGGGTTTGGAACCAAACAGATGTGGTCGGTAATTATCATTAAATCGCCGATTTCAAAATCGGGATTAACACCTCCACTGGCATTTGAAACAAATAAGTGCTTAATACCCAGATACTTCATAACTCGTACTGGAAAAATCACTTGCGACATTGGGTATCCTTCATAAAAGTGAAAACGACCTTGCATGGCAACAACATTTTTGCCGCCAAGTTTGCCGAAAATCAGTTTTCCGCTGTGTCCTTCAACTGTTGACACTGGAAAGTCGGGGATTTCGTTATATGGGATGCTGAGCTTAATATCAATTTCATTTACCAATCCACCTAGGCCGGTTCCTAAAATTATTCCTACTTCCGGCTCATCCTGAATAAGCGTTTTTATATAGCTTACTGTACCTTTTATTGTTTCTAACATAACTAAATATTTGGTTATCAAAATGTTTACGTTCTTCCTCGCTGCAAAGTAATTCAACTTCAATCGGGATGCAATATACATATTTTTTAAATTCCTCATCAAATAATTCGTCACTTTTCAGACGTACCGCATCTTTTTCCGTAACAATTATTAGTTTTGGTTCGGCAGTATTTGCAAAGGCTTTTTGCACCGAAGCTATGTCTTTTTTTCTAAAGTTATAATGATCGGGGAATTTGAAATGATTTACTGTTGTTGACTTTGATTCGAGAAATGCTACAAAATTTGCTGGTCGAGCTATCCCTGTAAGACACACAATATTGTGGTTTTTTAGTTCATCTGTCCTTATTTCGGCAATATCATTATCAAACACAGGGCAAAGGTTCTTGTATTTCAATGTCGAGAAAAACAGATATTGATAGGGTAAAAGTTCGACTTCTTTACTTAAAATTCTTCTTTCGATAGGCTTTAATTCGGAAGGACATTTACTATAAATGACAATGTGAGCTCGGTGGCTTGATGATCGTGGCTCTCGTAATCTGCCTAATGGCAACAAATAATCTTTCGCGATAGGATGGTTGTAGTTGTTTAAAAGAATCGACAGTCCAGGTGTTATTTTGCGATGTTGAAAAGCATCATCGAGAATAATAAGGTTTAAATCGGGGTACATATCCCTAAGTTTTTCTACTCCTACAGTTCTACTTTCGCAAACAGCAACAATTACATCAGGAAATTTTTGTTTTATCTGCAATGGTTCATCACCCGAAATCTGATGTTTGTCGGTGGTTTCCACTAAGCGAAATCCTTTTGTTTTTCGTTTATAACCACGACTTAAAATTGCAACTTTAAACTCATTCTTTAGCATTTGTAAAATGAATTCGGTATGCGGAGTTTTGCCTGTTCCTCCAACACTTATATTCCCTATCGAAATAATAGGCATGTCGAACTCTTTCGACTTTATAATTTTGTAATCATAGGCAAAATTTCTAAAACCGACAATCATCCTGTAAATAACCATTGCAGGCCATAAAAGTAATATGCTTATTAGTCCAGGCGATTCTTTCATAACTCCAAATGATGAAATAAAAATATAGCTTTTTACGTAAATTCCGAAATATTGATATAATTTGTTGAACTTTTTTTTCGTTATTATACTTTTGTGTTTTGAAGTGAGCTAAATTTTCAATATTTTTGTGAGGGCTAAAATTATTTCATTTTATAAATTTACGGATATGTTACTGTCGGATTATGTAAAAAAGGTTAAGAATTTCTTTGATAAGCACAGCAACCCTGAGGAAGCGGAGGCGATGTCGAAGTATATGAAATATAACTTCCCTTTTGTCGGAATACCTGCGCCAAAACGTAAGGAACTTTTTAAAGTATTCTTCAATACTTTCCCTATCCCTGCTTATGACGAGACTAAAGCCAT
>JAQVGK010000039.1 GCA_028696755.1 Bacteroidales bacterium
ATCTCTTGTTAATGATTTGGACGGCTTATCTTTTAATGACATGCCACGGGTTCCAAATAGAGGAACATCATTAACATAAACATTAATACGGTCGAGATTGTAGTTGTCGTCCTTCATTTGAAGTTTAACCGTTGTTGCTGGTGCTGTAGTTTTTAACTGAATGTCCTTTTGATTTGTAATCTTAATTTCGGGCAAGTTAATTTTTCCACTTAGCATATCTTCGGTAAACCCAAGTTTCGAAATACGTTTTAAATATGCTTTATGATAAAGTTCAATCATTTCTTCATCAAAGTACCCGAAAGATTCTAGCACATAATCGGGACGGTTAAACTTTAGGTCGAATTGCTCGGCTGGAAAAACTTTTCCTTCAAAATTAAAACCAAGTCCTGTTAGTGCGTCACCAGTAGCCATATAGTAGTTGTCGGGAGTAATAAAAACTAATTTACCCATGTCAACAACATAAATGCTTAACAATTCTTCGCCAGTATCGAGATTCCAGATATTCATCGAAGCATCTTCGGCAGAGCTTATCAGATAATTCTTTCCTTTAATAATTTCAAAATCGTTGATATATCCACGATGACCTTTAAAAACAATTGTTTTATTTCCATGTGTTCTTTCAATCTCAAAACCGCGGCAGGTATATGTGTCGCCAGATTGTGGATCGGTTTTTATAAGATAATCGGATTCGGAAGTCTTATCGGCAATCATTTGAACAATAAGAGTATTATCGGGCTTTTTATTTCTAAAAACCGATTCAACGCTGGTACGATCTTTCTCCGAATAACCTGTAAGTATTGTCTGAAAACGCGTTGCATAGTTTTGCTCTTCGCCAAACCCTAGAAACTCTTTATTGTTTTGGAAATAAATCTGACGGAAAATATGATCATTCTCTTTGGACATAAGACCAATTTCAGGCTTTTTAGTTTTTCTTTCCTCTTTTGCTTCGTTAATCTTTAAATTTGAAATTGACGATACTTTTAATACAGGTTTTGTTAGCCCCCACTTGCCCCCAGAATAAACAATGTCGGTTCCATCAGGACTTATTGCAACAGCGTAAACATTTTCGTCGAACCAAATTTTACCATCTTCGCTGGATGCTTTTTCTTGAATTCCCTTAATGTTAAATGTTTGCTTTGCTTTTGTAGCGCGAGGATGTAATATGAAATATTGCAGCACTTTTTTATTTTCAAAATCCACTATTGCCGCACGATTGTCGCTACCTGCTGTTCCAATAACATTTTTGTTTGGAGAAAAGCAAATGTCATTAATTTTGCCATTGTGTGCATTTAAACCTTCACAAATAACTTTATCATTTTCGAATCTTAAGATATAAACAAAACCAAGTTCATCGCCAAAAGTTACAACACTGTCCTGTGGATGAGACTGTATTGCCGAAACATTAAAACTACGTGGGATAATCCTTTTCTCGAAATTAAAATCTGGCAAACTCCAAACCGAAACCGATCTGTCGGACGAAGCAACAGCAACATATTTTCCATCAGCAGAAAAATCAATGTCGTTTACGTTAAGGAAGTGTGTTTTTTCAAATTTCTTGACATTCAGATTTTTATTACAGAAATAAATTCTACCTTTCTCATCGCCAGCAACAACAGTATTTCCATCGTTTGATACAGCTGCAAAAGTAAAATAAGTGTAGGCGTCTCTGTTAAATAGTGATTTTCCTCCTTTTTTTAGAACAGAACCATGAATTGTTAATTCATCACTTAACTTTTTTCTTTGAATTTGGCCAGACGCTTTGTTTAGCTCGAGACTTTTCATATCGAAACGCCAAGTCTGAGTTTTGGTGGCAAGAATCAAGCTATTTTCTTTGTCGAAGTTCATTGCAAGCACCATTTCGTCGCCAGGAACTTTAATTCGGTAAAACATTTTTCCCGACAAAAGATCGTTTATCACAAGCTCGTTGTTTGTGTCGATACTTGCTAGATATCGCGAACTGGGATCCCACTCTACATATAAAATGCTTCCCGAGTGACCAGCTTGAACAACTGGAACAACTTTTTGAGCATTTAAAGCTGAAAAAACACTAAAAAATAGCACAATACCAATTAGCAATTTCTTAAAGCTAAAGGATTTTCTTGTATTCTTGCTCGTATTTATGTTATTGTTTTTCATTGTTGGCTGATTTTATTGTTTGTAATATTGTAATAATCTTGAATCGTCTTCTTTTCCCAATGGCATTAAAAACGTTGCACCAATACCCGCATATCCTCTTATGGCTGGCTCGTCAGAGTACCTGGTTAGTGGTGATGTTGTATAGAAGAGATTTGTAACAAGATATTTTGCAATGTGAATATCGAACCCGAATTTAGGATTTACATGAAAACCAATATCGGCAAGGTTTGAGTAAACGGTATTGGGATAAAAAATTATTGCATCGCCATAATCGTCAGTATACTCACCATACTCTATCAGATCGGTTTTGTTTTTATCGGTAAGGGTAGTCGAGTTGCTTACTGGGATTTTGAAATCCAATCCTGCGCCGATTGCAAAATGCAGTTTCCCAACGTAAAAGTGATATTTATACATTATTCCAACTTGTGGCATTACCATAAAAGAAGATAAGCGCAAACTATCGCTATCGGAACCAAATTCATACATGTCAGGTTCTACATCAAGGGTATAATTCGACGACAAAAAATCGAGCCCCGGAGTAAAAACCAATCTGCTTCGTTTGTAACCAAAATCAAATGGAAAACCCAGACTTATACATCCGCCCTGAGTTTTTCGCGCAGTAGCAGAGTAAGTAGATTCACCATATCTGATTGTAAAATCATCGCCTTTAGCCAGAAAACCATACGAAAACGAAGCTGTATAACCACGAACCATCTGTTGTGCGCTTGCAGAAATGCCTGCAGATATCAACAGTAGAAAAATTATTTTTTTCATATTTTTATTTCAAGTAATAATTCTTTTAACTAATTTTGTCGAACAATGATTTGTTTCATACAAAGCAATGTTTTATTGTCACAAAATTAAAACTTATATAAACATAAAACGAAAAATCATGAAAAAAATATTAATTACATTGGTTTTTAGCAGTATAGTTTTGGGAATCTCTGCTCAGGGAATGTTTTTTGGTCCTCAGGTTGGATTTAGTAGCACCACTCTTATCGAGAAAAGTACTTTTGGGACAACTGAGAAAAAATTTAATATCGGCTATCAAATTGGTGTTGCTGGGGAAATAGAAATTATGAACTTTCTTTATGTTGGCGCTTCGGTAAGTTTCTTCCAAAAAGGCGATAAACAAGGCGACGAAACTTTTACTGCCAAAACAAAACTTGGTTACCTTGATGTTCCAATTACCCTCGGATATAAAATGCCAATTGGAAATGTGAGTGTTTTCGGTAATGTTGGTCCTTATACAAGTGTAGCTATTGTTGGAAAATCAGTGTATCACACCGAGTTTATGGACGAAACTCACGAAATTGATTTCGAGTATTACAAACGTTTTGATACAGGTGTAACCTTTGGTGGTGGGATCGAATTTAAGCAGTTTCAGGTAAAAGCAAACTACTCTTTAGGCTTTGTTGACATTTACGAAAGCGAATTTGTTTCAGCAAAAAACTCTGTGTTTAATATCACTGGCACTTATTTTATTGGAAGGAATTATTAATAATTCGCAATACTTATAAATTTTTATATTTGCAGCCTTAATAATTAAGGAACACAATGGTTTTTAGCAGTAGCATATTCTTATTATATTTCTTGCCGCTATTCTTTTTCTTTTACTACATTTCTGATGTAAAGTACAAAAACTGGATTGCACTAATCGCGAGTCTTATTTTTTATGGCTTTGGTGCTCCTAAATTTTTATTTATAATATTATTCTCTGTTGTTATTGACTTTTTTATCGTTAAAAAAATAGATCTTTCGCAAAATATTAAAGAGAGAAAATGGCTGCTATTTGCATCGGTAGTTTTAAACATTGGCCTGCTTGCTTACTTCAAATATGCAAATTTCTTTGTCGAAAATCTAAATTATATTCTTTGGCGAATTGGGATAGAAGGGATTGAATGGACAAAAATTATATTGCCTATAGGGATATCATTTTACACATTTCAAAAACTAAGCTACTCTATTGATATCTATCGAGGAAAAAGCAAAAGATTAAATTCCATTGCCGATTACTTACTTTTCATCCTTTTGTTTCCTCAACTTATTGCAGGACCGATTGTGCGATATAACGAAATTGCAACGCAACTAACTGATAGAAAAGCAAATGAGAATACAGAAAACCGTTTGATGGGTTTTTATCGATTTATCATTGGCTTATCGAAAAAGGTTTTAATAGCAAACACCCTTGGCTCTGTTGTTGATACAATTTTTGCAACTCCAGTTGACGATATCGGAACTCTTACTTCATGGCTGGGAATTGTTGCTTATTCGTTCCAAATTTATTTCGATTTTTCGGGCTATTCCGATATGGCAATTGGTATTGGACGAATGATTGGGTTTAAATTTCCCGAAAACTTTAATAATCCATACACAAGTCAAAGCATCTCCGAATTTTGGCGTCGTTGGCACATGACCCTCGGAAACTGGATGCGCGATTATCTTTATATTCCTTTAGGGGGCAACCGCGTTGATTCAAAATTCAGATTATATTTTAATCTTTGGTTTGTATTTTTGATATCTGGATTATGGCATGGCTCTTCATGGAATTTTGTTGTGTGGGGCGCTTTCCATGGCTTTTTTCTAGTAATGGACAGGCTATTTTTACTTAAACTAACTTCAAAGATTGGCAAGATTCCTCGTGTTGTATTAACTTATATTATAACTCTTATTGGTTGGGTAATTTTTAGGGCCGAGACATTACCTTTTGCAATTAAGTATATTAGAAACTTGTTCCGTATCGATGGAAATCTTTTCCCAGATTATCTAACAAATCAGTTTAAAGTAACCCTTATAGTTGCTGCTTTCTTTGCATTTTTTACTTTATTAAAGCTTGGGTTAAAACTAGAGAATAAGATTTTTTATAGCGAGTATTCGCTAAAGCAACATGTTGTTACTGGAACTTTTGCAGCGATCTTTTTTATAATTTGTATTTCGTTTATTACAAAAGGAGGTTTTAATCCCTTTATTTATTTTAGATTCTGATGGAAAGATTTAAGAAAATATGGTTCCTTTTCTTCATGGTATTATTGTCAATACCTATGATTCAGAATTTTACAGGATGGATTAAAGAAAAACCATTAAATGGAGCATTTGTTCCTGCCGTTAAACCACAGTTTTCGGTTAAAGCAATTTGGAACGAAACTTATCAGGATTCGTGTACTAAATATATTGAGGAAAACATTGGATTTCATAATTTTTTGGTTCGATTAAATAATCAAATGATTTTCTCGGTTTTTCGCGAATCTCCTGTTAAAGGACCAGTTATTGGAAAAGATGGTGTTCTATTCGAAGAATCATACATCATTAGCTATCTTGGCAAAACTTATATTGGAGATGAACAAATTGTTCAAAACACGAAGAATTTGCTCGCAGCACAAGAGATTTTAAAAGAAAAAGGAGTTAGCCTACTAATCGTATTTCCGCCTGGAAAAGCATCATATTATCCCGAACTAATTCCAAACAAATATAAGCCATCAAAAAAGTCCGTAAATAACTATGAGGCTTACCTCAAAAATTTTAAGGAAAAAGGAGTTAATGTAATTGATTTAAACAGCTACATTGTTGGAATGAAAGATACCGCATCTTACGAGGTGTATTGCGATCTTGGTGCTCATTGGACAATCTGGGCAGCATCAATTGCAATGGATAGCGTAATTGGATATATTGAAAAAATGGCAGGTCGGGATTTTGCTGATTTTTCAATTGTGAAGATGGAAACTCCAGACACTTTGAGAAATCAGGATGATGATTTATACAAAACCATGAATTTGTTTTTCCATCCTCCTTATAAAAAGATTGCGTATCCAGTTTTTAAATTCAATAACGGAGAAGATAAAATTAGGCCAAAAGTTCTGGCAATTTCGGATTCCTATTGGTGGACAATATACGCCGACAATGTGGCAATCCCCCAAAATGTATTTTCAAATGGCGGATTTTGGTTTTATAATAAAACAGTTTATCCTGTTCGCAATCCTGTGCAAAGTGTTGATGAACTTGACTATAAAAAGGAAATTGAGAGTCAGGAGTTCGTGTTGCTTGTAACTACCGAGGCAACAAATCATTTGTTCCCTTATGGTTTTTGCGAGAAATATCTTATTACCTACGAAGCCGAGTTTTTAACCAGATACGGATCAGACACATTAACAAAGGCTGATAGCTTATATTTAGATTTTAGAAACAGTGAAATCATTAAAATTATTGGTGAAATTAATTCTAATGAAGATTGGAAAAATAAGATTATAAAACAGGCCGAAGAGCAGAAAAAAGACCTTGATTTAATGATCTGGGAAGACGCCGAATATACATTCAAAGTTAAAGCGGGGGTTATCAAATAGAGTATCGTAATTCTCCCCCAAAAATGCAATTATCGTTTAAGCAAAACACTTACAACTAAGTTTGTTATTTTGTATTATCTTTGCAAACAAAAAAATAATGGAACAATCAAAACGACAAACACAGGTTGCAGGGCTTATTCAAGAAGAACTGGCAAAGGTAATTCAACATAAATTTAATGGACTTGTTCCAGGCCGACTATTAACTGTAACTGTTGTGCGCATGAGTCCAGATCTTGGCGTTGCAAAGGTATATGTCAGCATTTTTCCTTCAACTGATGGTGAAAAGATAATTAAAGAAATAAATAAAAATGTCTCTAAGATAAGATTCGAACTGGGAAATGCAATCAAAAATGATGTACGCAGAATTCCGGAACTGGTTTTTTATCTTGACGATAGTCTCGATTATATCGAACGAATTGACAAAGCATTAAATTCATAAAATTGAATTTTCCTTTTTACATAGCACGACGTTATCTGATTTCAAAAAAATCAAGAAATGCAATAAATATCATTTCTCTTGTCTCGGTTTTAGGCGTTGCTACAGGCACGGCTGCCCTGATCATTATCCTTTCGGTTTTTAACGGTTTTGATGATTTGCTAAAAAGGCTTTATAATTCTTTTGATCCTGATATTAAAATTGTTGCGGCAAAAGGTAAAACCTTCGAACCAGATTCTAAATTTATTAAAACTCTAAAAGAAGCAGATTTTATTAAAGCGTATTCTTTCTGTTTGGAAGAAAATGCAATGCTCGTTTATGGAGAGAAACAAATAATCGCAACCATAAAGGGGGTAGATAAAAAATACGAAGAGGTTACTGGCCTCGACACAATGATTGTGAAAGGCGAATATAGGCTCGAAACTCCTGAGGTAATGTGTGGAATCGCTGGTCAAGGGATAGCCTATAATCTGGGTATAAGCATTGACTATGCTTATCCACTTAAGATTTATATTCCAAGTAGAACAAAAAAAATTACAGGAAGCTTTTCGGATGCAGCAGATAATATTAATCAATCAATGGTTTACGCTGCCGGTATTTTTTCGATTCAACAGGAGTACGACACCAAATATTTTATTATGCCGCTTGCCGAAGTTGCTCAACTTCTCGAATACGAAAATAGAATTAGCTCAGCCGAAATTAAAATCAAGAAAAATGCTGACATAAAAAAGTCGGTAAGCTATTTACAGGAAAAACTTGGTGCAAATTTCGAAGTGCAGGACAGAAACAAACAACACGAATATGCATATAAAATTATGCAATCGGAAAAATGGGCCATTTTTATGATTTTAGTTTTTATTCTATTAATAGCATCTTTTAATGTTATTGGTTCTTTAACTATGCTAATCATTGAGAAGAAAAACGATATACAGATTCTAAAAAGCCTAGGCGCAGAAAATAATACCATACGAAATATTTTCTTTCTCGAAGGTCTGTTTATCTCTGGGGCAGGTGCAATAATCGGACTCGTTGTTGGAACTCTGGTTTGTCTTGCTCAAATACATTTTGGAATTGTTAAACTTGGAACAGGTGGATCTTTTATTATCGAAAATTATCCGGTAATGATAAATCCAACCGATTTTTTCTGGGTTTTTATAACTGTAATGATTATCGGAACTTTTGCAGCTTGGTATCCAGTTAGGTATATCACCAGAAAATTTGCAAAAGTTGAACAGTAGTTTATTTATTCATTAGCTTCGTTGCGCCGTACTG
Source organism: Bacteroidales bacterium (assembly GCA_028696755.1). The sequence goes on from JAQVGK010000039.1 coordinate 8,182, forward strand.
ATTCGCAAACTGGTGGAGAAGTTAAGGATACAGCCGATTTGTCATTGGCCGTCACCACCCTAATTCTTTCAGCAAAATACGGTGATGACAGAACTGTGAAGGCAAAACGCAAAGTTAACTTGTTGCTCGCTTACTTCGGTGGTTCGACAACTTCGAGAACCTCAGCTACCGTACCAACCTTAGCTCAGCACAAGTTGCTCACTCCAAGTTTTTTTTTAACGCGAACCGAAGCTCCGCGAAGCGAATTATCGAATTAACACCTTAACCTAAATTCGTGTAATTCGCGAAATTCGCGTTAAGTTTTTAGAAGGCGTCAGCAAAAATACGTGAATTAATTTAGCTAATTGTGTTCGACTTCTTATTGAGTATTCCTTGCAATTTATTGAATTGCCTAACAATCAGCTAGTTATGCAAATCTGTTATTGGTAGTCCCAAAAGGCGATTTGCATTGCACTGGTATGAATAGAGTGTTTTAGCGAAAACTATGTTATTGGTAGTTTAGATATTTTTACAAAGTTTCTCTTGCGTTTCTTCAAAAACAGCTTGCGGAATTCTTTAAACAATTTATTTTCTGCAACATTTATATAGCAAAATTATACACGTAACAAAACTTTACAAAAAACGTATAATCGACTGTGTGTTCTAAAAATGAAACTTGTTCCGGAAATATTAAATCTTGTCGAAGCTATTGCTAATTCATCGGACAATGGTCTCTTTATTGTTGATAAAGAACAGGTGGTTGTTTCCGTAAATAAGCATATTGAAAGCATTTTGGGATTGACAAAAGAGGAGCTTGTTGATAAAAATATTCGCGATGTTTTACTTTTATCACACAACGATGACGTAGCTTTATTTATCCAAAAAAATGGACAAAATGTAAATCTTGGGATAAGTAAAGTTAAATTGTCAGATGACTTTATCGCTCTTGTCACAACAGTATTTGAAGAAAAGCAAGAAGAAAATTTGTTTTGCCGAAAGATTTTCGATTTTATACCCGATATTATTTCTATCCATGATAAAGAGAACAAAGTTCTTTATTACAATAAATCCGGATTAGATTTCTTAGGGAAAAGTCAAAATGATGTTATCGGCGAAAAATGTTTTACACTAATTGGTCGCACAAACGAATGCGCCGACTGCCCTGCAAAAATTTGCCTTAAGACTGGTACTGTTGTTCAAAAATTAAGGTTTTTTCCCGATTTTGATAAATGGCTCGATATTAGAGCATATCCTATAATTTCCCCGGATGGAAAAATTGATTCTGTTATTGAACATTTGAGGGATGTTACAACTCAAATCAAAGCAGAAGAAGAATTGCAAAGAACCAAAAACGAGTGGAAGCAAATCTTTGATGCAATTGGTCATCCAACAGTAATACTAAGTCCTGATAAATATATAATCGAGGCTAATAATGCAGTTTCATTCTTGTTTAACAAATCAAGAGAAGAAATTATTGGTAAGAAATGTTTTGAGGTTTTTCATATTTCAAATCCTGAGAGCGCTACAAATTGTCCGATGGATGAAATGCTGAAAAACGGTCGCTTCGAAAGTTCGACAATGGAAATCGACACAGTTTCGGGTAAATTTCTCGTTTCGTGTACACCTGTTTTTGATGATAATGGCAATATTCAAAAAATTATTCACGTAGCAACCGACATTACTCTTCTAAAGGAGACAGAGTCGAACCTAAGCGAAAGCGAGCACAAACTGGGATTATTAATGGATAATATTCCGGGAGTAGCATATCGTTGTAAACTTGATAAAGACTGGACAATGCTATTTCTATCGAGAGGCTGCAAAGCTCTTACTGGATACGATCCCGATGAGTTTATTGAGAGCAAAGTTCTTAAATACGGAGACATAATTCATCCTGATGACAGAAAAAAGGTGTGGGAAGATGTTAGCAGAAGTATCCCAAAACAAAAGCCCTTTGTGCTCGAATTTAGAATGATTACCAAATCTGGTAAGATCAAGCATGTTTGGGAGCGCGGTAAAGTGGTTAAAAGGCATGGACAGGAGTTTGTCGAAGGTGTAATATTTGATATTACCGAGCGAAAAACTGCCGAAATTGAATTGCAAAACAGCGAGGAAAAATACCGGTTGTTGATTGAGAATCAAAACGATCTTATTGTAAAGGTTGACAACTGGGGCAGATTTACTTATGTTAGTCCAACCTATTGCAAAATATTTGGTAAAAATGAAGATGAGCTTTTGAATACTAGCTTTATGCCACTTGTGCATGACGACGATAGGGAGCAAACAGCAAAGGCAATGAGTACTCTTAAATATTATCCTCATACTTGCTACGTTGAGCAAAGAGCAATGACCACAAATGGCTGGCGCTGGTTTGCATGGAGCGACAAGGCAATTCTTGGAGATGATAATGAGATTAAAGAAATTATTGGCGTAGGACGAGATATTACCGAACGTAAGATCATAGAATTCGAGCTTGTTAAGTCTAAAGAAAAGGCAGAGGAAAGCGATAAGTTAAAATCTGCATTTTTAGCCAATATGAGCCACGAAATTCGCACACCGATGAATGGTTTAATTGGGTTTAGCGAACTAATCTCACAACCTGGATTAGAAGAGAGTGAGAGAATTAGATATGCATCAATAATAAACTCTTCTTGTAACCAGTTGCTTAAAATTGTTAACGATTTGATTGACATCTCTCAAATTGAGACCAAGCAAATGAGAGTGATAAAAGAAACATTTGAGATTAGCGAAGTGATAGAAGAGCTTATTCAATTTTACAAACCACAAGCCGAGGCAAAAAATATTGCATTTATATTCAATGGCAGTGTAGGTCAAAATTGTAAAATATTTACTGATAAAACAAAACTAAATCAAATATTATCTAATCTGATAAGTAATGCTATCAAATTTACTACCGAAGGTGAGGTTAGTATTGGTTTTAGCTGTGAAGAAAACTATGTGAGATTTTTTGTTCGAGATACTGGTAAGGGGATTGATCCAGCGAACCACAGCATTATCTTTGACCGATTTAGACAAGTTGAAAATGACAAACTTGAGTATGGAGGTACAGGCTTGGGATTATCAATTGCGAGTGCTTATTGCGAATTGTTAGGAGGGAAAATAACCGTTGAATCGGAGTCGGGAACAGGCAGTGAATTCAGTTTTACAATTCCAGCCGATAATTTAAGTATTGCCAATCCTGCAACAACTAAAATAGACTCAAAATTAAATTACAATTTTTCTGGTTTTACAATTTTAGTTGCAGAAGACGAAAAAATAAACTTTCAATTAATGCAAACTATACTAAAGAAAACTGGAGCCGAGATTGTAAGGGCATCAAATGGTTACGAAGCGATAGAAAGTGTGCAAAATCAAGATTCAAGAATAGACATTGTTCTTATGGACATAAAAATGCCAGGCTTAAATGGCTCTGATGCACTTACCGAAATCAAAAGAATAAATCCCGGATTACCAGTAATTGCATGCACAGCATACGTACAAAGCGAGGAGGCAAGCATGTTTTACGAACAAGGATTTGATGATTATATTCCAAAGCCTGTTAACCGGCAAAACCTACTAAGCATAATCGAAAAAAATCTTACAAAAAAAGCCTGACAGATTGCCAGGCTTTTCATTTTTATGCTGTGTTTCTTAATGAATGAAAATCAATTGAACAATAATGTAAACCGGTAATAAAACAATTAAAGAGAATTTAATCATATAACCAAAGAAACTTGGCATATTGATTTTGTTTTCTTCTGCAATTGCTTTAACCATAAAGTTAGGTCCGTTACCAATGTATGTCATTGCACCAAAGAATACTGCACCGAGACAAATTGCTGTAAGGAATACCTCTGGAATTCCAGCAACAAGTTCGTGTCCTTCCATATGCATACCAAGAGCAAGATTATGAAACGAAACTGCCGTAGGTGCATTGTCGAGGAATGAGCTTAGTGCTCCTGTTGCATAGTAAAACTGTGCTGGCTCTGTTATACCGAATGATGCCGCATTTGCCGATAAATAAAGCAGTGCTGGAACCATTGTTACAAAAATACCTAAGAAAAGGAAGGCCACTTCGATAATTGGTGTCCAAGTAAATTTATTTGCTTCACGTACGTGCTTTTTGGTTAACAATAACGAAAGTACTGCCATTGTAAGGATAACTCCTTCGCGAATAAAACCGAAATAATGGTTCTCATGAATAATATCAATATATTGACCGTTTAAGAAAGCAACTGATGCAACAACACCGGCTAACCATAAAAAGTTAAGATTTCCTTTAAGTCTGATTGGCTCTACATTGGTGTTATCAAACTGTATATTCTCGAGAGGCTCTTTTTTGTAGTAGTATGAATCAACAATGAAATAAATTATAAGCAATAAAGCATTTGTTAATGCCCACTCAGGTAGCATGTGGAAGAACCAGGTAAATTCT
>JAQVGK010000040.1 GCA_028696755.1 Bacteroidales bacterium
TTCGAAGTCTTTTTTTGTTTTTTCTTTCTTTTTAACCATCGCGTAAAAGTAAAAAAAATCCCCAAACTGAGGATTCTTTTTAAAATATATTTATTAAGATGTTAATAAATCCTATCCACCAAACATGCCACCAAGTTCTTCCATTGTTTTAACGTCGTAATCATCAGGAATTAAGAATAATCCTGCTTTTACTTTAGCTTTCTTAACTTCTTTAGCAGTCATGGTCATAATCAAACCTTGCTGGTTGATTGTGTATTGCATTAACATACCGTTGATTCCTTTAAAACCATTGTTGTCGTTCATTCCTGCTGGAACTGGAATTTCTTCGGTGTAATAAACTTCAATTACTTCTTCGCCAGAGATAACTTCATCTTTTTTGCATTTGTAACCAGCAATAACTTTGGTTTCGTCAAGAATTTTAATTTCAGGATCTACTAAACCACCTTCTTCTTTGTTCTTTTCGATTTCTTCTTTGCTTTGGTTAACAGCGATTTTCATACCCATTGCATCAATAAGAATGATTGCCGAACCTTTTTCGAGATCAGAGATTGAAGCCATAGAGTAAAATGCCGAAACTTGCTCGTTACGAACCTTATTGCCATTTACACTAACAACTATTTGAGTTGGAAGTTGTGCTTTAGTTGCTTCGTCAAGATCTTCGCCTTCGTAAGTAATATCATAAGTTACAACTCCGCCAAAAGTTTTTACTTTTTTTGCTTTTTGAGCGTATCCGGCAAAACTTAAGCTTATTGCAACAAGTACAAAAAATAATTTCATTGTTGTCTTCATAATTTTTAATTTATTGTTTAGGTTCGTTAATTTTACAATTACTGTTCCACAAAGATAAATATTATTTTTAATCCAAAAATGATTTTTAAATTTTTAACAAAAGATTAAGGGTTTAAAATTCGTTGCATTTCTCCTTCAATATCTTGAATGGCCGAAGTGCGTTAAAGACAGCAAGAAATAGCCAAATCGAAAAGTTTACTTGTCACTCGCTGCACTCGTTCCAAGTAATTTTTGATGCGAATTTCACGAATAATAAGTGAAATTCGTGAAATTCGCGTCAAAAAAAAATAGCGAGTTACTACGAAGTAGTAGCGAGTCATAGAAAATGGAAGTCTATTATTGAGGAATAGTGGCAGAAGTTTTATCAATTCATTAATGGTAGATAAATTACTTTCCGACTACGCCTTCAATCACTCTGTTCATAAATTGATTAAAATCTTTAAGAGCAGCAAAGCCTTCAAGTACTCTTTTTTCCGGATTTTCATTTTCCCAGAATTCATCACTAAGTGTAGAAAATGGAGAAAAGTGTTTATGTTTTAACATGTCAATATCATGAAAGTCTTTTGGAAAGCCTTTTGGTGCAGTTTTTAGCTTTTCGCCGTATAGTCCTGTAAAAATATTTTTAAATACGGGATTGTCAATTATCTTTCTGAATTCAGCATTGTTTTCAAAAATTTCTTGTCGTATTGCATTCAAAACCGCTGGCTCGGGCATGTAAACGCCTCCGCCAATGAATGATGCTCCTGGTTCTAGATGTATATAGTATCCTGCAAAGGGGCTTTTCTTTCCGCCTTTAACCAAGTAGGCACCCATGTTATTTTTGTATGGCTCTTTATTTGGCGAAAATCTTACATCTCGATAAATTCTGTAAGTGCAGTCTTTTACAGTCAATAATCCAATTTCTGGATCAATTTTTTGTAATCCAGCTATTAAAGCAGATGCAAAAACTTCAAATTCGCTTTTCGCTTGTTTGTATCTATCCTCATTACTCTGAAACCAATTGCGGTTATTGTTAAATTGAAGATCAAGTATGAAATCAAAGGTGTTTTTTAAATTCATTTTGTTGTTTTTTACTTTTTTATGTTTTGATAAACAGGTTTTAGTTTTAATTTGTTCTTGTTAATGGAAGTCGGATGTCAGAATTGTTTGCACATTTTTCTGCTTTCTGTCATCCGTCTTCCGTTTTCCATCTTCCGTTTTCCGTATTTCGTTTTGCGTCATCCGTTTTCTGTCTTCCACCTTCCGTTCTAAAAAGGTGTCTTATTCCTCCATACAGTCCAGTCGTCCCAAAATATTTCAAGATTTTTATTGTTTTCGCTCATAAATTCAATAAGTTTATCGCTGGTGTAAAGTTTTAATGGATTGATGTGGGTATATCCATCTGGATATTTTTCGCGGGGATGTTGTGTGTAGTTTGTTACATCGAAAAGAACAGTTTTTTCACCACCATCTGGAGTTACAGCCATGTAAAAGCGCCCATTGTTTTCGTCACCCTCTTTTAGATACAATTCTATTGTCATCCATTCTCCAAATCTAATCGGGAAATCTTCGTTTATTTCTACCCAAATTGCATCCCAACCACCGAGACGAATATCGCGGTCGCCAACAACAGCAAAATACATTTCATCAACAGGGCCTTCATCAAGTTTAAAGAGGCTAACTGTAACTCTGAAAGGATTTCGTTCGCCAGCAAAATTTGCATTGTTCCAGAATTCAAAAATCGAAAGCCAGTGAACTTTCTCGTCCCATTGTTTTAGATATTCCATATCGGGATGAAGATACAATCTTACTGTTTGATAAAATTCTTTGATGCACTGATTTTCGTTCATATTTACTTGCACACGACCTTTTTTGTGATCTCCTTCTCGAATATGAGGCTCCATAATCTTGAATTTGATTACTTGATTATCACCACCTGCTGGATCATCACAAATCTCGGCATATCGTTGTGTTTTGTCGCCATCTTCATAGCTGATTTCGCAATAACCAACTGATGGGTGTTCTTGTAATAATAGCCAGTCGTTATATTCGCTAAAAGCTGTATCTGTTCCCACGAATTCTTCTTTACTCCATTTCGAATCATAAATCATGCTTGTATTGTTGAATCCGGTCTGGAAAATCATTTCTGTCTCCGAGTCGCACTCCACACAGTAATTAACACTCTTACGACACGAACCTAAGCTGAAAATTACCATCAAGAAAAATATAATATAAGCTGCTTTCATAAAGTAGTTTTGAAATCCAAAAATAGTAAATTCAGCTTAATGTTAATAAAATCATTTAAAGTCTATTATCAGACAAATAAATTAAACTTGATATTGCAACTAAACTGTTATTTTTGCCGTCATGGTTTTACAAAAAATTTATTACTTTTAATAGGATGAAACAGCTATTATTTTCTTCGATTTTACTATTTGTCTTTTTCAGTTTATTTTCTCAAAAAGTTGAACAAGTTTACTCATTCGATTTACCCGAAATTACTAAATCGGGAGATTACTCGATTTTAAAACTTGAAAACACATTGAATACTGGGAAGCTTGGTGAGCCATCCTTGCCATATTATGCTGTAAAGATACTATTACCTCCTGGCCAAAAGGCTGTTTCAATTGAATTCGAAGGACAAGATGAAGTTTTGTTAAATACTGAATTTCAGATTTTACCTCAACAGCAATCTCGTCCAGTTTCTTTAGAAGAAGATTTTCAGTTTTATAAAAGTTATGAGGTTTATGATAAAGATGAGTTTTATCCAATTAAACAAACTGGAGAACTTACAACAGCTTATCTGAACGGATATGCAATTGCACTTAGTTCCTTTACTCCTGTTAGTTACAATCCTGTAAGTGGTGAAATAAAAATCTGCCGTAAAGTAAAAATAACTGTAATTACTGAAGATTGCGACGAGTCTTTTCGAGCATTATCAAATCTGTCTAACAAAAATACAATCGTACAATATGTAAATAATCCCGATTTGATTTCAGCATATCCTGTAACAAAGTCACGATCTGACGATTACGAGATGTTGATTATAACTCCGACTAGTTATATTGATGATTTTGAAGCTTTGACAGATTTTTATCTTTTAAGAGGAATAAAAACCACAATAACTAGTGTTGAGGATATTGATGCTGGAATGTATGGAGATGATCTTCAGGAAAAAATCAGGAATTACATTATTGACGAGTATCAAAATAGGAATATAAGATTTGTATTATTGGGTGGCGACGTTAAATTTGTGCCAGCTCGCGGATTTTATGCTTATGTTTCGTCTGTTGATGGTTATGAAGATAACAGTATTCCTTAAGATTTGTATTATGCGGCATTGGATGGCAATTGGAACAATGACGGTGATCATTCTTATGGTGAACTTGGCGAAGAAGATTTTCTTCCCGAAATTGCTGTCGGTAGCTTTTCGTTTAGTAATGCCGAAGAATTGGAGCATATGATTCATAAAACCATTTCATATCAGTCGAATCCAGTTTTGGGGGAGTTTAATAATGCTCTTTTTGCAGGCGAACTGCTTTGGGATGATCCACTGACTTATGGGTCGGACTATCTCGAAATGCTGGTTGGTAATCAAACTGCAAATGGATACGAGACAACGGGAATTCCCGAAAGTTACAACATTCAAAGGCTTTATGATGAGGTAGAATATTGGGATGCATATTCGTTAATGAACGCAGTTAATTCGGGAAAACAATATGTTCATCATGTTGGTCACGCCGATTATAATTACGTTTCGTTTATGTATAACGAGGATATTACAAACGAAAATTTTTCGGAGGCAAACGGAGTCGACCATAATTACACAATTTTTCATTCGCATGGCTGTGTTTGTGGAGCTTTTGATTACGATGATTGCATCTTAGAAAGGATGGTTTGCATCGATAATTTTGCTGTTGCAGTTATTGGTAATTCGAGATATGGCTGGTTTAACGAAGGTCAAAACGAAGGTCCTGCAGCTCATCTCCACCGCGAAATGATGGATGCTATTTATGATGATGGAATTTATTGTATTGGCGAGGCATTTGCCGATTGTAAAATTCAAACCGCACCTTGGATTACTGCTCCCGGACAATGGGAAGAAGGAGCTCTAAGATGGAATTTCTATGATCTGAACTTACTCGGTGATCCATCTCTAGCTATTTGGACACAGGAACCTGTTAATCTCACGGTTAATTACGAAAACACAATGCAGCTTAATGCAACTCAAACAAGTGTTAATGTAAGTATCAGTTCTGTGCCCACACCAGACTTAAATTGTGTAATTCTTAAAAATGGAATAATTCATGGCACGGGAATTACTGATGAGTCGGGTAATGCTGTGATAGATATTGATATACCCTTTGCCGAAATTGGAAATGCGATGTTAGTAGTATCAGGGAATAATTGTAAACCAATATCATATCCGATTGCTATCGAGAATGTGTCGGGAATAATTACTGCTAATAAAACTGAAATCAATATTTATCCAAATCCAGCAAGCAATTTTGTAATTATTGAGTTTGAGAATGAACCAAACGAAAATTCATACTTTTCAATATACAGTCAAACTGGACAATTAGTTGCAACTATAGATATTAAAAATAGAATCAATAAAATTGATATCGACAAACTGGCACTAGGGAATTATTTTCTTAAAGTCGTGAATGGAGATAAGGAATCCAGCGTTGTTTTAACGAAGGAATAAAAGATTTGTTATTCAATAAAAGTGCTTATAAGTGGCCAAAGTTAATAAAAAAACATCAACTTTGGCCACTTATAGCGCTATAAATAATGCATCCATTGTAAGCTCTTTCTGTACGTATTGCTGGCGATGCACGTTTTTCTTTAGTCCATAAGTTGTGATAAAAGTAACGAAAACAGATTTCTTTGTTTTTGACTCAGCAATAAAGGTGTTTTGTTTGTCGATAATTTCTCGTGCATAGGATTTGTCGAGGATAAACTCGCTATTGCTGAATTTGATTTCGCAGAGATTTATTACATTATCATCACGGTCGATGAGTAAATCGATTTGGTGATTTTCTTCCGCTTTTTTGCTTATCCAGCTGCCGTGGTATGAGTTTATGCCTGCAATCTGTAAGCCTGCTTTAATCTGATCGATGTGTTTAATGCAAATTGTTTCAAAACTAAAACCCGACCAAGTTTTAAATGAAGGTTTTCCCATCATCTTAATCCAAACACCTGATTTGTCGGGTTTGCTTTTCTCGATGAATTTTAGATAAAACATCGAGTACTCGTCGGCAAGTCGGTAAACGGAGTTTGTTTGACCTTTATATGGTGTGTAACATTCGATAAATCCCGATTCTTCGAGCTCCGAAAGTGTTTTGCTTAATCTTCCACCTGAAATAAGTTTGCTTTTTTGCAGCAATTCGTTTCTTGTCATTCCTTTTCTTACACTTGCTAGGGCTCTGATAATTCTTTCGTGATTATCGGAATTGGCAAAAAACGATGCAAACACATTTTCAAATTCAGTTCTAAGAAAGCCATTTTTCTCAAAGCATAATCTATCAATAATTTGAGCAACACTTTCGCCTTGCATTATTTTATCAAGATAATGAGGAACTCCTCCCAGTGCCATGTAAACCTGTATGATATCATATCTCGAAAGCTGGACTTTTTTCGATTTTAACATCAACTCGGTTTCGTGAAGGTTGAATGGTGCAAGTTGAATTTTCTCGGTAAGGCGATTGTGCAGCCCACCAGTGTTTTTAATGATATTGTTAATCATGTATGATGCTGCAGATCCACAAATCACAACAACAATATCTTTTCGTGCAGATACAAAAGTGTTCCAGAAATTATCAAAGGCAGCCAAAAAATTTGATTTTCGAGTGTCGAGCCAAGGAAACTCATCGATAAAGATAACTTTTTTCTTTTTTGATTTGTCTTGTCCTATAAATCCAGCCAGTAACTGAAAAGCTTCGAACCAGTCGCTAGGTCTTTTCGACTTAACACCTATTGATTTTAGCTTTAGACTGAAGTTTTTAAGCTGCTCTCTTAGACCAGTTTTGTATATACCCGAAAACTCGAATTTTATTTGCTTTTTGTACACTTCGCGTATTAGAAATGTTTTACCGATACGCCTTCTTCCATAAACAACTATTAGCTCCGATCTGTTGCTATATAAGGCGTTTATAAGGATACGTTTTTCGTTTTCTCTGCCAATAAGTGCCATGATAATATGCTTATAAATGGCCAAAGTTAATAAAAAAGCATCAACTTTGGCCACTTATAAGCACTTTTTTGTGAAGTTTACTTAAAATTTTTCAAAAATTCATCTTTATAGCCGGGCGAGATATAGATTTCTTTTTTATCATGCAAAACCACAAATCCACCCAAACTGCGATTAAAAGAAACTACATAGTCGAGATTGATAATATGTGATTTGTGAACACGGACAAAGGGATGAGGCAAAATATCTTCGAAATGCTTAAGAAAACGACAAACCATCTTTTTTGAACCGTTGCGCAAATAAATGTCGGTAAAATTTCCATTTCCTTGCAAACGAACGATGTCTTCCATTTTAACTAGTTCAAAACCTTCGGTAGTTGGTAATGTAACCTGTCTTTTAGCTTGATGTTGTTCTCGAAAATTCTCGACTACTACTTTGTTTCTGTCGAAAAACTCATTTTTAATAATGTGTTCCTGAACTTTGTTTACTGCAATTATCAGTTCTTCGATGCTAACAGGCTTTAAAAGGTAGTAGGCAGCGCTTTGATTTAATGCACGAAGAGAATATTCAGAAAATGCAGTAACAAAAATTGTCTCAAAATACAAATCACGACACGATTCAAGAATGTCGAATGCATTGCCAAAAGGCAATTCAACATCCAGAAAAACAAGCTGCGGTTTAACCAAGTGTAGAATTTCGTTAGCCTGACGTGCATCTGCAGCCTCGCCAACAACTTCAATCTGCGGGCAGTATTTGCCAAGATACGATTTTAGTGCCTCTCGCGCCGAAAGCTCGTCCTCAATTATTACGCTTTTTATTTTCATTACCATGCAATTTTAACGATAACGCCTGTTTCGTCTCCCGTTTTCTCGATAATTTCCATATTGATTTTACTCTTGTAAATATCGTTAATCAACTTAATTCTTTCTTTTACATTTGTTAGACCTCTCGATTCGTGGAGCTTCTGATTTTTGGTTTTCATTGATGCGCTTGCCTCTAGTCCAATACCATTGTCTTCGATTATAACTATGGTATGTGTGCCCGATTTTGTGAAGCTTAGATTGAGATGTCCTTTAGTTTCTCGGTATCTCAATCCATGCCAAATAGCATTCTCGCAATTTGGTTGAATAATCATGTTTGGAATTTTCACTAAATCAGAATCAAGCTCGTCGTCAACACTTATGGTATAATCAAACTTATCTGGAAATCGCAGTTTTTCTAGTTCGAGATATTTGCTTAACTGGTCAATTTCGGAACTAAGTGACACAAAATCGTTATTAGAATTCTCCATGAATCTGCGCATGAGGTTGGAATATGAGCTCAGATATTTATTTGCCTCTAACTCGTTGTTGCTTGCAATAAACTGATTAACGCTGTTGAGGCTATTAAATACAAAATGTGGATTCATTTCACGACGTAAGGATTGTAAAGCAATTTGTTTGTTACGTTTTTTTACCGAATTCCATGCCCATACAATTATTAATGTAAGTAGAATCAGCAAAATCAATGATCCGCCAAGCATCAGGTTATAGTTATTCTTTCGGCTTATAAGTTCGTCTTGCAATTGTTTTTCTTTTTCGAGTCTTATGATTTTTTCCTCAGTGATCTCGAAAAGTTTTACATCAATCAGACTTGAGTCTCTCGAGATTAGTGTGTCGAGGCTAGTGATAAAATCGCGGTATAGCTCAAGAATCTTTTCGGAATTCTTAGTTTTTTCGTAGTAATTGGTTAGGGCAATAAGACTTAGTCTGGCTTCTTTAACATTACCTTTTTCCAAAGCGAGCTTATATGCCGAGATTAATATGTCCAATCCTTCTTCTTCATTTTTTGCAGCAAAATAAATATCAGATAACTGTCGCATTTGTTTTACCTGAACTTCGACATCTGCATTCTGATATGATTTTTCAACCACCTGTTTCTGAAGATTTATTGCTTCGGTGTAGTTTTTTGTTTCGGCATATAAATCTGCCATTTCGCTCTGAATCAGAATTGCATCGGTGCTGTTCCCATCAATACTATTCAAAGCATCCTTATAATTTGTAATAGCATCGTTAGGATTATTGTTCGACCGATTTATTTCTGCCATTTGATTGTAGGTTTGTACAATATCTCTTTCGTTGCCATTGCTATTGCTAAGAAAATATGCATTCTGGTTTAAATACTGCATTTCGGTTTCTGGATCGGATTTGCTTTTTGACCTTCCAGCATCGTTATTATTTATTCGTTTTTGTGTTTGATCATCAGTATATAAAGATGCTTTTCTGAAATTCTCCGACGCTTCTTCGTCCTTATTTAAAAGCTCTTGCACCTTTGCTAATTCTCTATAATAGTACGATAGCCGTTCGTTTCCTTTTTTGTTGCGAGATGCAAGTTCTACCGCTTTCTGAAGATAGATTTCGGCTTTTTTATAATCTTTTGTGGCAATTAGTTGCAGAGCAAGTTGATAATAATCCTCGGCAAGAGAATCATCATCTTTACCTTTACTAAAAGAACTTACCACTTTTTGCGATGCTTGATTTACTCCAGAAGAATTGCTGTTTCGAGCGACAGAATCGCTTGTGCCATACGATTGCGAAAGCGCTATTAGCGCAACACAGAGGCAAAATATAAGCAAAACTATCTTCTTCATTTAGGCTTTTGTTTTATAATTCAAAGTAAATCAATTTTTCAATAAAATCAATGGGGTTTCACCAAGTCATATTATGGTTTCACCAAGTGGTCGATCCTACACAAAAAGTTTGCCCGTAATTTTGTAGTAAGAAGTGCCTAGAGTGCCTAAAGTGCCTAGAGTGTCTAAAGTGCCTAAAGTACTTATTTGGGATGAAAATTAATTCTTAAATATTATAATATGAAAAAACTAATTTTTGCAATTTTGATTATCAGCGGATTGGCGCTGAACGCACAGACAAATGTTCCGTACATTGAAGTAACAGGTAGTGCCGAAATGAGTGTAATCCCCGATGAAATAGAGCTGGAAATTGTATTGGGAAGTCAGTCGAGTATGAAACAATTATCGATTGAAGAGCTTGATAAAAAGTTTTTCGATGCTCTTAAGGCACACGGCATTCCCGAATCGGCAGCTAAGTTTATTTCGGTTGATAATCCATACTATTGGTATTATTGGTGGTGGGAATATCGTTATTACACAAATACGAAAACTTACAAACTTAAGCTCGACTGCACAAAGTATGATTTCGCTTTCATTAACGACATTAAGCCCGAGTATATTAGAAGCATTAGAATAACAAGTAGCACACACTCGCAGATTTCAGAGTATCGCCGACAGGTTAAGGTAGAAGCAATGCTGGCAGCAAAAGATAAAGCAAACGATTTACTGGAATGTATCGGACAAAAAATTGGTAAGGTGATAGAAGTGATAGAAGTTCCAGAAACTGTTAATCAGAATTACTGGTACGGGTATTATAATATGCAGAATCTTACCTCAAATTGTATTGTGCCGCAATCATCGGGAGAAAGCTCTTCCGCTGGTGAATCGTATGTGCCCGCGATTAAGCTAAGGTATGAGATTAAGGCGAGGTTTGAGATAATTTAGTCCGAAGACAGACCTGTCAGTGTCCTTCGGACCTGACAGCGTCGCAACGCGCTGGCTTCGGACCTGACAGTGTCGCATCGAGACGTAGAAATTTGTAAAAGAAAAATATAAACTTAAAACAAACAGTATTATGAAAACAACAATTTTGATTATCGCGTTATTTTGCTTGCTTCCTGTTATGAACAGTTGCGGGAACAGTGCAAATGCTGGCTGGTCATTGTCAACACAACCACAGCCAGAAGATGAGGATGTAAAAATCCAAGTAGCAATTCTATTAGATGCTTCGAACAGTATGGATGGCTTGATTGATCAGGCGAAATCCAGACTTTGGAACATCGTTAACACTCTTACAACACTAAAGTATAATGGAAAAACTCCTGACATTGAGATTGCTCTGTATATGTACGGAAATGATGGCTTATCAGAACAGAGTAATTACATTCGTCAGATTTTGCCTTTTACAAGTGACCTAGATTTAATTTCTGAAAAGCTATTTGCGATTAAAACAAATGGTGGCTCTGAGTATTGTGGTGCAGTGATAGATGATGCTGTAAAAAAACTCGATTGGGATAGTGGCGAGGCCGACATGAAGCTTATTTACATTGCCGGAAACGAGGAGTTTACTCAGGGAAAGATAAATTATAAGGAAGCTATAAGCGCTGCTCGTAAAAAAGGCATTTATGTTAACACTATTCACTGTGGCAATTGCGAAGAAGGCGTTTCGGGCATGTGGAAAGATGGCGCCGATAAAGGCGAAGGAAAGTATTTCTGTATAAATTCCGACGAAAAAGTATTTTATGTAGAAACTCCTTACGATGCCGACATAAACAAGTACAACGAAAAATTGAATAAAACCTATATTTATTATGGTTCAAAAGGCGAGTATAGCTACATGAATCAATCGGCGCAGGATGCAAATGCTCTAAGTATTTCAAATTCAAACAGCGCTGAAAGAGCCGTTTCAAAATCAAAAGCAGTTTATTATAATTATGAATGGGATTTGGTTGACAAGGCAAAAGATGATCCAGGTTATGTGAAAAAAGTTGATAAGAACACTTTGCCGGAAGAATATCAAAAGCTTTCCGAAGCCGAACTCGAGAAAGTAATTCAGGAAAAAACTCTCGAACGTCAGCAAATTCAGAATGATATTCAGGAATTATCAAAAAAACGTCAGGCCTATATTGATGAGGAGCTAAAAAAAGCCGGTAATCAGGACGATTTTGGTAATGTAATAAATAAATCAATTATCGAATTTGCTGGAAAGAAGGGGTATAAGGCTGAGTAGAAATTGAACTTAGAAATTTTTTAAGATCCTTGGTAGTAAGCACCCCAAGTTTTGTGGCATAATGCGGGGATGACATGTTGGGCTACACTAACGCAAAGTGAACTTGTCGCTCTCTGCGTTCGCTCCAAGTTTTTTTTAACCGTTCGTGTTAATTACCTTCGGTGAGGGCTAAAGCCGTTTGTAATAAGGCATCAGCAAAATTGGCTTCGCCGAGCTTCGGTTCGTTAATTCGCGTTAAGGTTTAAGAAGGCGTCAGCAAAAATTCTTTAGTTAATTTAGCATATTCTTTACTACTTCTAGTTGGATATCACTTGCAATTTGTCGAATTGCCTGATAATCAACTGTTTGCGAAGATCTGTGTTGGTGGCAATACTAAGGATTTTTTATTTTTCATTAAAATAAAATTAGAAAAATACTGTTATCTTTAAGTTTTGATTTAATCTATGAATACAGATATAAATATTAAATTATTTGTGCTTTTAATTATTTTGATTGTAGCACTTTCTTGCACTAAGCAAGTGGAAATTGAAATTCCAGTTGTTCCTCCGCGTCCAGTAGTAAATGCATTTTTTAGCCCAGACAGTAATTTAAGTATCAATTTGTGTAAATCATCTGGTGTTTTTGAAACTAATTTCCCGGAAATTCCAAATGCAATTGTTGTTTTATATTGTAATGACGCTTTTGCTGACACTTTAATCTATTCTGGTAATGGAAATTATAACTCAAATCACATTCCAACGGCAGGGAATAGTTATAAGATATCTGTTTTTACAGATGAATTTG
>JAQVGK010000041.1 GCA_028696755.1 Bacteroidales bacterium
CTTGTTCTGCAGTTTATGATGGTGCAATTGAGGTCAACCCTATTGGCGGAACACCTACATACTCCTATTTGTGGGATAACAACTCTACCGACACAATTATTTCGGAAATTAGAGAAGGCTTTTATTACTTGACCATCACAGATGCTAACAACTGTGTTTATATTTATGAAGTTGATTTAACAGAAGCAGCCTATTGCATAATAATATATAACACAATTACACCAAACGGCGATGGCTCTAACGACAAATGGATAATTGAAAACATTGAACAATTTCCAAGAAATGAAATTTGGATTTACAACCGGGTTGGTAATCTGGTATTTGAGACTGCAAATTATTTAAACGATTGGGATGGGACATTTAAGGGAGAAGACTTACCAGAGGGGACATATTTCTATATTATTGACCTCGGCACTGGCAAAGATCCGTATAAAGGACATCTAACAATAATGAGATAAGATTGATATGATGAAAAAGATAACATATTTATTACTGTCGTTTTTGCTTTTTGCAAGCTTTGCTAGTGCACAGCAATTACCACATTTCAGGAATCACTCGTTTAACATTGCTGCTCAAAATCCTGCTTTTGTATCAATGAATGAGATTCCAGATCTTATGATCAATCATCGCTCTCAGTGGGTTGGATTTTCGGGAGCACCACGAATCTCGTCATTATCGGGTAAATATATGTTCACCGACAACATGGGAGCATCTGCATTAGTTATGAGCGACAGGCTCGGTTTAACTCAAAAGCTAGATTTTAATGTAGGCTATTCTTATGTTATAAGAACTGATGCTTTTAATCTTGGTTTTGGACTTACATGGACACTTACACAGTATAAGATTCTCGCTTCGGAAATGTCGGTTTACGATGCAAATGACCAAATAATAAATCTTAGTGCTGATGATAAAACTTGGAAACCTGATGCAAATGCAGGCATAATGATTTCATCCGACAACTATTTTGCAGGATTATCTGTTCTTCAGCTTTTCAGGACAAAATATTCGTTTTTTGGATCAACAAACGAAGTCCCTGGACTGATTCGTGATAGCCGACATATATTTATTACTGGTGGATACCATCTAAAAAAGTCGGAATCGCTTCATACCTTTACTCCTGTTGTAAACCTTTATCTTGCAAAGGGGACTCCATTCAAATTCGACATTATTGCTAACTACAATTACAATAATGCATTCATGAGTTCATTAAACTTCAGCAAAGGAGATGCTGTTGTTTTTACAGCCGGATACCGATACGACAGATTTGTATTTAGTTATTCTTTTGATATTGTAATGTCGCGCCTTAGAAACGTAAGCAGTGGAGCGCACGAAATATGTATCGGCATGTACTTGGGTAAGTCTGGCGAAAATGGGAAAGGCTCAAGTCCAATGTTTTAACAACAAACCTTTCTAATATTAATGTGACTAACACAACTTATTCATTTTTTTCCCGTCTTTAAATAAAAGTTCGCAACAAATTCAAATTTTGAAATTAATAATTTGTATATTTGTCGCAAAGCTTAATTAAGACAAAGTATAAAACATTTTAATTTTTTGTAACCATTCGTCTGTGGATGCGTTTAATGCTGAGAATGAAAAGATTTTTACTATATATTCTTCTGTTTATTCCGAGTTCGGTTGTGTTTGCACAGCAGATTCCACTTTACAGCCAGTATCTCGAAAATAATTACATCATTAATCCTGCTGTTGCTGGAACAGAAAAGAATTTTTCTCCATTAAAACTTAGTGTTCACAAACAATGGATTGGTATTAACGAATCTCCATCAACTCAGTATGTATCATTGCATCATCGCCTTGTAAACGATATTATGGGAGTTGGTGCTCTTATTTTCCACGATTCATTTGGTCCTGTTCGCATGATCGGTATGCAGTCAACATACTCCTACCATCTAAAAGTAAACCACAAACTACGGGTTTCAGTTGGAATAAATGCGATATTTATGCAGTACATTATGCGTTTAAGTCAGGATGATTTTTACGGATATGAACCAATTTTAACAAGAGAAAAAACCAGCATTACCGTTCCAGATGCTAGCTTTGGAGCTTGGGCATACACAAAAAACTATTGGGGAGGAATTTCGGTAGCTCACGTTTTACAGTCAAAACTAAAAATTACAGGAACATGGATGGACAACTCAAATAAAATGGTTCGACATTATTTTATTATGGGTGGATACAGATTTTCGTTCCCAGGTCAATATCATCTGGAGGTTGAACCATCGGTGTTGCTCAAATTTACGGAAACAACTCCATTACAAACAGATGTTAACATTAAATTATATATTAATAAAAGATTTTTTGCTGGAATGTCGGTTCGTGCTGGAGACTCATTTGTTGCTATGTTAGGTCTCAATTTTGAAGACTATTATTTTGGGATGGCCTACGATTTTACTTTCAGCGATTTGGCTTCTCACACTGTTGGATCGCAAGAATTAATTTTCGGTTGGAATCTAGGAATTAAGACAAAACAGGGAAAAGCTTTTTATTAATAAATTTTATTTTGAATTTTTTGCTTTTGTATTGAAAATTGAATTATATTTGTGAATAAGTGTAAATTGTTAGAATTACCAATTATTAACCGCCTGATATGAAGAGACTATTACTCGGTATTTTGTTCACAGTGCTTGCAGGCACGGCATATCTTAATGCTCAGCAATTACCATTATACAGCCAGTATATGTTGAATGACTTTTTTATCAATCCAGCTATTGCTGGGTCAAAAAGCTATTCCCCTGTACTTTTAAGTATCCACAAACAGTGGATCGGAATTAAAGATTCACCATCAACTCAAACACTTTCTGGTCACACAATGTTGGCTAACAATAATGTTGGTATCGGTGCGATAATTTTCAATGATGATTTTGGTCCAGAAAGCCATATCGGTTTACAGGCAATATATTCGTACCATTTTCATATTGACAGATTGAATAAAATTTCGCTTGGGTTATCGGCAATTGCATTCCAGTATAAGATGGATCAAAGATTCTTTAATCTTACTATTTATGACGATCCTGCAATCACTTATATGGTTGAAAAAACTATCGTTCCAGATGCTACTTTTGGTGTTTATGCATACGGTAAAAGATATTATGGCGGTATCACTGGAGCTCACCTTTTCCAATCAAAACTAAAAATCAACAGAAATATCGAAGAGAACAAAATGGTTCGTCACTATTTTGTGATGGGTGGTTATAAATTTGTATTCCCTAACTCACCACAGCTCGAAATCGAACCTTCGGTTCTGATGAAAATGACCGAAATCACTCCTCCTCAGTTTGATATTAACGTAAAAATGTATTACGATAAAGATTACTGGTTTGGAATGTCAATTCGTCCAGGCGATTCGTTTATTACCTGCATTGGTTTCAAACACAATCAATATTACTTTGGTTACGCATATGACTTTACTTTCAGCGATTTATCAGCTTACACATTCGGTTCTCAAGAAATTATTTTTGGTATGAATATAGGCGAAAACGTTCGCAGAAGCCGTTCATTCTTCTAGGATTGTTTACTAACTCTTAAAATACAAAATAAAAGCTGGAGTTTCCAGCTTTTATTTTTTTACAATATTACCAATATAATCAAGAAGTTCTTCTTTGCCCCTCCTATCCTCAGCGCTTGTTAGAATATAAGGGGGAAGTTCATCCCAAGTTTCTGATAGCTTTTTGCAATAGTCCTCAATATTCGTTTGCAATTTCACAGCTCCCGACTTGTCGGCTTTTGTAAACACAATGCAAAATGGAACCGAATTGCTGCCCAACCAATACATATAATCTAGGTCGATTTGCTGTGCAGGATGCCTGCTATCAATTAAAACAAATAAACAGTATAGGTTAGGACGCTTTAACACATAATCATTAATCATTTTCGAGAATTTCTCCCGCATAGTTTTCGAGACTTTTGCATATCCATAACCTGGCAGATCGACAAGATACCAGCTATCGTTTACAATAAAATGATTTATCTTTTGCGTTTTCCCTGGGCTAGAGGATGTTTTTGCTAATGATTTGTTATTTGCAAGCATATTAATTAGCGATGATTTGCCAACATTCGACCTGCCAATAAAAGCTATCTCGGGCTTATCATCATCTGGACACTTAAGATATGATTCGTTCGACATTAAATATGTCGCAGTTTTAATAATCATAATTATAGTTTTTCGGTCAAAATCCTTTCTAATTCGTTGTATAATCGCTCTTCATTAAATGGTTTTGCGACAATTTTCATATTTTTATCAATCAGGTACATAGTTGGAGTAGCAAAAACTGCATAATCAACAACAATTTTTCCATCCCAACCATTATATTCGCAAACTACATCCCAAGGCAATGGGTTTTCGCTAAGGTATTCGTCAAGTACAGCCTTATCCGAATCTATACTAACTGCAACAATACTAATCTTTGCCTGATTAAAAATATTCATGGCCGCTGCTAATCTAGGTAAAGTAATCTGGCAATGATCGCACCATGTGGCCCAAAATATTATCAAAGTATAATCTGTTTCCATTGCCGACAAAGTAAAAGACTTTCCCTTGGTTGTTTCTGCAACAAAATCTGGAGCCGTTTTTCCAATCGACAGCTCTGTATTGCTCTTTATTCTCATTTTCAGACTCCCCTCATCATCGCTACAAACATCTCCATACTCAAGGCTTAATCGTGCAGCTGGCTCATCTAATCCAAGCGACTCAAAACCAGATAGAATATACTCGAATACAGCATTAAAAACTTTAGGGTCTTTAAAAAAAACATGTTCTAACACATCTTTACCAGCTTTATAATATATTTCAGAATCATTACTTTTAAATAATTTGAAATAATTTAGTACAACAGTTTGATATGCATTAGAGTTAATCAATTCTAAGTCGTCGAATTCGAAATGCGTAAGATATTCTTTTCGTAAAAATTGTATCCTCTCTACTTCGTTATATTTAGCTGGAACCGAAACCTCCTTCAAGTATCCTAGATATTTTCCAGCAAAGCTATCTTTATTGCTATTGATAACCTTAATTATATTTCTGTTTTTCGCTTTCTTCTCCTTAAAAAGCTCTTTCTCGGCACTTTTTCGAAATTTCCCATCAGGATATATTTCGGTTAACTGAGAAAGCACGTCAATTTTATAATCATAAATATAATTTTCGACAATATAATCGTAAAGCTGCGAATTTTCTTGCGACTTAATAATATTCATATTATATGCAGGATTCTCAATTCTTGTGTTTATTTCAATATCCTCATTATTATAAATGATATCGAATGATTCTTCGTTGTCGAGATAAACCCGATACAATCCAACAGGTTGATTATCCATAATAAAGACAAATGAACCATTCAAATCAGACTTTACAGTTTCGATCAATTTAGACTCGTCACCAAACTGTGCGCAAAGATTAACATCTCTGCGCATGTAACCGTCAATTTTGCCCTTAAAAGAATATTGAGCAAAAACAGACAAACCAACAAGTAACGACAATATTAAAAAACCTATTTTCATCATTTTAAAATTAAGCATCAAAAATACTCAAATAAAACAAAAAAAGGCTGTAGTTTATGATTTAAACCACAGCCTTTGAAATTTGTGTCAGTTATTATTTTTTACAAGCGTCGCAATACATCTGTTTTACTCGAGTGTTAACAAAAGTCTGTACAGATAATTTATCGTCGTTGAACAGTTTACAGAAAAAGTCCTGATCCATTTTCTTAACCCTTTCGAGTGCATAGACATAGTTGTTCGAATGAACCTTATAGTCTACCTTAGAACAAACAGTAACGTATGTTGAAAGGAGCACGAATGGAATATTTTCATCTTCTATCCATGGTTCTAATAATTTAACTGCATAATCATAATCAGCATGATTGATAAATACGCTGGCTAGTTTTAGCGAGTTTTGCCATGTTAATTCATCGAATTTGATAATCTCTTTTATTTTTGTCATGCTCTTTACAACAACAGGATGATCATATCCGAGAGAATCTTTATAAATATCCATAATTTGATATTGCAACTCAATATTTAGAAGGTCAACTAGATCAACTCTAATTGGAGTGTTATACATTTTGTCAATTCTGGTTTGCAAGCCAGTTTGAGTTTTTTCATTCTCAAGATCAGTAATCAATACCTCACAAAGAACATCATTAAAATCAACATAAATATTAGTTGCATCAAGTTTGTTTAGATCGTCAATTTTCTCTAAATAGTCTTCGTCCAAAGCATCCATGTTTACAAACTGGGTTAACCAAATTTTATTCATATTTAGTCCAACATAATCTTTACCCTGAGGAATTCTCATATCAGAAACAGCCTTTTCATTGTATCTACCTTCGACAACCCTCTTAAGAATATATTTCTGAATCGACAGAGCATAATTAAGTTTACCAGCTTCAACAGCCTTATTAAACTGGTCAACAACATAACGTTGTTCTTTTTCGCCATCAATATCATAAGTAATCCAAATTGTAACATCGGCATAACGATGATTTGCAAGAAGGAATTCCATTTCTTTAGCTCTACCATTTACATAAGCAACAGCTTCCTCGAGTTGCATTTCACAAACAGCATCATATATTGTTCCTTTACAATCAGCCTGAAGATCCTTTAAGTTAGGAGCTGTAACAATTGAGTCAACAATGCTAGCGTTTTGATTTTCTTCCAACGCTTGAACAATACTTTGAGCTCTTTTCTTCTGTAGCACTGCATTTTCAGCAATAGAACCTTCAAGTGATGAAAAAGCCTCAATAAAAATCTGATTAATAATAAAATCTGGTTCGTTAAGTGCCGCGATTACAGGAACCATATCTTCGGGCTTGTAATTAAACTTACCTTGTTCGAATGGAATTCTAAAATTTAGCTCAGTAGAAGTAGAGGTCGGAGCGTATTCTGGAACACCTGCTGGCAACAAAGTATCAGGCATTAGTCCAATTTTAGGAACAAAATCGTGAATTTTCTTATCAACCCAAGATTGAGGAATATTATGACAAACAGATTTTTCTTTAATAATCATAAGGTTCAACTCGACATCCTCTGGTTTAAACTCAAGAGGCAATTCGCCAAGAACAACCTCTAGCTTTGTAACTTTATTCTTTTTACCTTCGCCTGGAGCAATATTGTTTTTGTACAGTTTTTTAGCATACACCCTTTTTGTCATGTAGCCGATATTAACTCTTGAATAGTCAGCAATATTTTGACTTTTACACTTGTCGAACTGATCTTTCTGAACAATATCAACAGCGATACCATCCTTACTGGCTTTGATAAAACGTCTGAATTTCTTTAAATCGTTATATTTAAAAACGATTTCGCCATTATCATTAATTGAGAGTCCATCTTGAAGGTCAACAATATCTGGCATTTTTCGGGTAGTTTTCTTACAAATTTTGTCGTTATAAGGTTTTAACCCATATTTTTTTGTTGTCACAGGAACAGCCAATTCACCTTCCGAACCCATTGAAGGAGCAAAAGATGCATAATTTCCGAGATACATCGAAACAAACACCTTTTTCTGAGTTGCATCAAGTTTGCCACTTACACCTGCAAAGAAGTATTTCTGTGAGAACAAATCTTTAGAATATTTTCCGGTTTTCCATCTTTCAAAAACCTGATCTGCTAAAGATTCATACGAAATGTATTCGTTTGACACACGGATTGTGATACGACCAACAACTTCGGCTCCAATTCCTGATCCACCAACTGCCATTAGTCTGTCACGAACAGTTTTGTAACCACCAGGGCCTTCCAAACTTGCATCTTCGTCTTCCGACATCATAATTGCATGCTCACGGGCTGGTTTAACAAAAAATTCATGAGCTTCGTAGCCTTCAAGGCCAAGAGAGTCCATATAAGTATTGATTTTATAAATCAACACATCCTGAAATAATTTCTCGTTAAAAGCAGCTGGATTAATTGGGTCCGTACTCATCACATTCCCTTCCATAAACGTCTTTTGAGCCTGCACATTTAGTGTCACAGCAAGCATTAAAATCGCAGAAATAGTAAAAAACTTTTTCATTTACGGTAATCTATTTGGTTAATATTATTTTTGCCTAAAAATAATAATTATCTTTAATTCAAAAAAATTAATTTGAATTTGCTATTAACATGTTATAAACCATGACACAGAATGTGAGAATTGACAAGTATTTGTGGGCTGTAAGAATCTTTAAAACAAGAAATCTTGCTACCGAAGAATGTAAAAAAGCACATGTTATCATAAGTGATGTGGCAGTAAAACCATCGCGTATTGTTAAACAAGGAGAAACAATTCTTGTTAAATTCCCGCCAATCATCAGGTCGTTTGTGGTTGATGGCATAATTGAAAAAAGAGTTTCGGCGGCACTTGCAAAAACTTTTGTAACAGAAACCACTCCCGAATCGGAGTTTGAAAAACTTAAACTTGCGCACAACAACTTTGTGCAACGTGATCGGGGCACAGGACGTCCCACAAAAAAAGAAAGAAGACTTATTGATAAAATACAAGGAGAAACATTATGATAATTGCAGAACAGAAACGTAAGGAAAACATAATTGAGTACATTTTGTACATTCGCCAGGTACAAGATATTATTAGAATGACCAATTACAACATTGACAAAATTGATGAATTAGTGATCAGTAAATTTAGTCTTGGCGAAAAAATCAGAGATAAAATTAAAAACTGGTATAGCGATTTAATCATCATGATGAAGAATGAGAACTGTGAAAAAGAAGGTGATTTCGCGTTTATTTCAGATTTAATCAAACAGCTAGATGTTTTAAATCACGAATTATTAAACGAAAAGGATTCGCACAAACATTCGGAACTATACCGCTGGGCAAAACCAAACATTGAAGAGTTTAAGAAACTAAATGGAAAACCCAATGCATCCGACACATTGATTTGTATTGATGCGCTTCACAGTCTTTTACTGCTTAGAATGAAAAAACAACCTGTGTCCGAAGAAACTATGCAAGCTATGCAAACTTTTAGCAATTTGATGGCAAATCTTGCTTTGCATTTTAGGGAAAGAGGATTGTAGGAAGTGAAGATCGGTGGCTTCGAGACATTTTGTTAATTGTGTTTTTGATTGAGACTAGTGATTGCAGAGAATTGCTCATCAATGGAACTCGAACAACAACAAAACCCTCAGCCACCTTCCGGTATGTTGGTTGTCGGTAGCTGACTACAAAGTCTTGGCTGTTTTAGCTGGAATACTGGAACGGTAAGCGGTAAGCGGTGTGTCGTTAAGCGCTGGAATATTGCTAAAATATGGCTGTTTTATTCGGCATTCTGGAGTTGCAATTAGTAATCGATTACCAACCACCGACCATCGACCGACCGATTACCGATTACCGATTACCGATTACCGATTACCGATTACCGATTACTTATACTTAGGATCGTAACCCGACAAATTTAAAATCTTCTGATAATCTTTTTCGGCCATAAGCTCTGGCAAGCTCACATCATTGTTCTTCATATAGGCTAAAACTATTTGCAAACCAATCCAGTTTCCAGCTCGGGGCGGACTATCTGGACCAAATTGTGCAGTAAAAGGGGCAGATTCGGTAAATTTTCTAATCGTTAGCAACTCGGTAACAAACAAAAGCTTGTTTTCTATCATTGCTGTCCACATATCGCGCTCGAACTGCTCGCAAAATGCTAATTGTGAATCTGAGTATTTATTTATTCTTGCTCGATCAAAATCGGGAAACATCGCATAAAGGAAATATAACTTGCGTCCGTTATAAATCATATACTCCATTAGATTTTCAGTTTTCGGCTCAAAAGGATATTCGGCATCTGCCCAGGCAGTTAAAACATCTATGGCAATCTGCTCGGGAACCATTTCGCTAAGCGAATAACTAGGAATTTCGAGCATCTCGTAAAGTTTACATTCAGCGCCTAAATACTTATCTAATCCAACACCAATAAATCCATCGGTAATAACAACAGAATGGTTAAACCCTGCAACAAAACTTACAACTCTTGGAATTTCCGCATCAGGAAAATAATATTTCAAATGCTTAAACCCATTGGTTAAATCATCATCAATATCTTCTGTTGATTTATATTTATTTGCAACTTCGACACTTGCCTGCACAACCGAATAATCGTTTAGAAAAGTATTTACATACATAAGATAGGATGCACTCTCGGGTCCACCAATACCAATAATATCGTAATTATAAACTTCGAAAAACAATCCATATTTTTTCTGCAATTGTTCGATCTTCTCGTAAGCATTTCCACTTTTCGATAGCTCAGCAAACTCTTTGTCAAATCTTTCGAGCTTTACTTCAACATCAATATCCGAAACATCAACATCAAATCCATCGCCCCTGCTAAAATACCAAATTGCGAACACCACAATGCCAACAATAACAAGAGCCGACAAAATGTATATTAAATTCTTTTTCATAATTACCGATGTGTGAAAAATATTATTATTTTTGTACAAATAAACATTACTAATTTAAAACCATAAAAATATGAAAAAAATTATTGTTTGCATAGTAGCATTAGTGTTAGCAGGAAATATTTTCGCTCAAAAAGTATCAGGTGGACTATTTTTCGGGCCAACAATGTCGTGGATGAGCAGTGATAGCAAGACTGTTGACACAAAAGGAATGAAGTTAGGATACAACTTTGGTGCACTCTTGGATATAAATTTAATTGACAATTTCGCAATTTCTACTGGAATTCAGTTTAATAAAATGGGTGGTGACATTAAATTTGTTAATGGTGCATATAACGTTACACCTGATGAAGGTTCACCATACGACACTCTTGTTGCTGGAAGTTCAATAAATTACAACTTAAATTATTTGGCTATTCCTTTTGGATTTAAAGGAAAAACAAACGAAATCGGCTATTTAACTTATTTCTTAAAAGCTGGAGTTACACCATTAATTAATATAAAAACTCTTGGAACAATCGGAACTGATGAAAACATTTTACTTAGCGACGAAATCAAACTCTTCAATATGGGTTGGCATTTAGGCGGTGGAGCCGAGTATTCTCTTTCTGGCAATACAAGAGTTTTGTTCGAAGTAATTTACACAGGTGGTTTATTTGATGTTGACAACACAAGCGTTTTCACCACTGCGGCTATGGATCAGAAATCAGATCCAAAAGTTGCACTTAGCGACATTCACCTTAAAGTCGGAATTTTATTCTAAAATTATTTTGTTTAAAATATTTACCCGGCTCTAATACAGTCGGGTTTTTTAATTCAGTTATATGAAGACAGCAATTGCACAATTAAATTTTCATGTCGGAAATCTTGATTACAACACAAAAAAAATCATTGATTGCATCTTAAGTGCCGAAAACGAGGGAGCCGAATTAATTATTTTCTCGGAACTTGCAATTTGCGGATATTCTCCTCTTGACATGCTCGAACACAAAGATTTTATTGTTAGATGCAATCAAAAACTTGATGAAATCTGTAAATACTCAAAAAATATTGGAGTTATTGTTGGACTTCCAACCCTAAACGAAAACTCAAAAGGCAAAAACCTGTACAACTCTGCAGCTTTTCTTTATGCTGGGAAAATTCAAAAAATTATTCACAAAACATTACTTCCTACTTACGATGTTTTTGACGAATACAGATATTTTGAGCCAAACGACAGTTTTGAAATTATTGATTTTAAAAACAAAAGAATTGCTTTAACAATATGTGAAGATTTATGGGATGAGCAAAGAACCTACGGAATTTTCGATCGCGAAATGCTGTACAAGAATAGTCCACTCGAATATGTTAAAAAATTTAACCCTGATGTTGTAATTAATATCTCTGGATCTCCTTTTTCTTATAGCCAGGCCGATAACCGACGAGAGATTCTGTATAAAAATGCCGTAAAATATTCATTACCAATTATTTACGTTAACCAAACAGGTGCTAATACTGATTTAATTTTCGATGGAGGCAGTACTGTTATTAATAAAGCTGGAAACACTGTAGTGCAATGCGCCTATTTCGAGGAAGACTATAAAACTATTGAACTCGATAAGATAAATCTGATGCCACCATTGTATAAAACCGATTTGGCTCTTAAAAAGAACAAATTCGAATTTATTTACAATGCCTTGGTGACTGGAATCCGAGACTATTTCGGAAAATCTGGATTAAAGAAAGCTGTTGTTGGACTGTCGGGAGGTATAGATTCGGCTGTTACCGTTGCATTAGCAGTAGCTGCTCTTGGAAAAGAAAATGTCGATGTTATTTTAATGCCAACGGTATTTTCAAGCGATCATTCGGTTTCCGATTCGGTTGAAATGGCTAATAGATGCGAAATCACATACCATATTATTAATATAGAGAAATTAAGAAACGAATTTTCTGAGACTTTATCATCGGTTTTTGATGGAACGAATGCGGACATTACCGAAGAAAACATTCAAGCGAGAATTAGAGGGTCGGTTTTGATGGCATATTCTAATAAATTTGGACATATCGTATTAAACACATCGAACAAAAGTGAAGCTGCTGTTGGATATACTACTCTTTATGGCGACATGAATGGGGCCTTGTCGGTTATTGGTGATGTTTATAAAACCGATGTTTATGCCCTTG
>JAQVGK010000042.1:0-10823 GCA_028696755.1 Bacteroidales bacterium
TTATTTCTGGCGGTTTTGTTTTTAACCGGTTTTATCTTTGTTTCTCAAGCTCAAGAGGCAAAACAGTACAAAGCAGGATGCATTGTTTTTTACAATATCGAAAATCTTTTCGACACCATTCCGGGAAGTAACGACAAAGAATTTGCTCCCGACAGCAAGAAAAAATGGAATACCAAGAAGTATTTCGATAAAATGGAAACTATGGGCTCGGTTATCGTTCAGGTTGGTGCCGATTTTACAAAAACTGCTCCAGCAATTGTTGGCTTAAGCGAAATCGAAAATATGACAGTGCTCAAAGATCTTGTTAATGCTCCTTCGATGAAGCCTTACGATTATCAGATTGTGCATTTCGACGGTTCTGATTATCGTGGTGTTGATTGTGCATTATTGTACAGACCCGAATTTTTTAAAGTTACGAATACTGCTATGCATGTCGTTCGAACTCCCGACGATCCCGACTTCCGCACTCGTGACCAATTACTTGTAAGTGGAATTTACGATGGTGAAGAAATGCACTTTATTATCCTTCACTGGCCATCACGTAGGGGAGGAGAGAAAAGAAGCGCTCCAAAACGCGCAGCCGCTGCCGATGTTACTCGTCATATTGTTGACTCAATCATGGCAATAAATCCAAAAGCAAAAATTGTTTGCATGGGCGACCTTAACGATGATCCGATTGACAAAAGCGTGAAAGAACATCTTAAGACTTCAAGCACAAAAGAAGGTGCTGTTACGCCGATACTATACAATCCAATGGAAGATCTTTATAAAAAAGGAATCGGTTCTCTTGCATATCAGGATAAATGGAATTTGTTCGATCAAATTGTAATTTCACCAGCATTTCTTGATAAAGACATGAGCACTTACAGCTTTTATCAGGCACACATTTTTAACAAACCATTTTTAATGCAAAAAGAAGGTCGTTTCAAAGGATATCCTTTCCGCACTTATGTTGGCAATACCTACATGGGTGGTTACAGCGACCATTTTCCGGCGTATATTTATATTTTGAAGGAAATTTAGGAAGTGCCTGATTTTACAATTAATTGAATTTTTGCAATGAATACAGTAGGTCAAATTCATGAATTTGACCTACATAAGCATTGCAAATTAACATTCCAAGTTCACCCCTCCACCAACTCCGTAACCTCTCCTGTATATGTCAGCATAAGTTTGTGCATGGCGCGGGTGCAGGCAACGTAAAGCAGATTTCGGTCGTAATTGCTTTGGTAGTTTTTGTTGTCGGCATCGGGAACAATAACTATGTCGAATTCTAAGCCTTTTGCAAGATTTACCGGGCAAACCACCACTCCAGCTGCAAAAACTTCGGTATCTTCCTTAATCAAACTTGCTGGAATTTTGCTTTTCGAGATTGCAGTAAAGATGTTTTTCGCATGTTTTTCGCTTTTGCAAATTATGCCCATTGACTTATGCCCAGATTCTCTGAATGAAATCATCTCGGCAAGTATTGCAGCTGTTTGATCAATTGGCGATTCAAACCCTGCTAGTATTGGTTTTTCTCCATGTCGGCGCATGGCTGTCATCTCGGGTGAGGCCAGTATTTTTTTTGCAAATTCGGTAATTTCCCATGAAGAACGGTACGATTTGGTTAGTTTAACATAATCGGAACCCGGAAATGCTTTTTTGATAGATGAGGCATCGGCAGAACTGAATGGATTTACCGATTGATTTATATCCCCAAGAATTGTCTTTCGACACGGAAAAACCTGTGAGATTACGGCATATTGAACATAATTGTAATCCTGCATCTCGTCGATAATCAAATGCCTGATTTTTTCGAATCGTTTAATTCCTTCGAGTTTATGTTTAAGGTAAATCAATGGGAAAACATCGCAATACTCGAGTTTACCTGCGGTTGAAGCATACAAATCGGGACGTTTCATCCAATCGTAAAAACCCTTATAATAGTCGCGAAGTGTGCTGTGTTTTAGCATTCCGCCAAGCTTTTTACGAATTTCGCCTCTTTCTTCGGTACTGATATCGTAATTGTAATAAATGCGGATGTTTTCCTCAATATCTTTTATTATTTGCGGCATTCTTTTCTGCACAGTTAGGCGATGCAGCGACTTAAATCTTTCTTCTATAAACCAAGCAGGAACTAAAAAACGTTTAACCCAAATATCGGTAGCAACAAAGCTATTGTTTTCGATATTAACCAGATACGAATTAAGCTGGTGAATTAATTCTTCGGAGGATTTAAAGCGAACTCTTTCTTCAAAAGCAGGATCATTATTTTCGAGCAAATACTGAACTTGCTGATAGAAAGTCTGGAATTTAATTTTGTTTTCGAGAAGTTCGGCGGCTATTTCTTCCATCCCACGTGCCGGAATATTTTCTTCGCCAAGTTCGGGCAAAACTCCCGAGATGTAATCGGAGAAAACCTTGTTTGGTGAGATAATCATAATTTCGTCCGATTTTAATTCATCTTTAAAGCGATAAAGTAAAAAAGCAATACGGTGCATCGCAACCGAAGTCTTGCCCGAGCCAGCAACGCCCTGAATAATGAGAGCTTCGGCTTTTTCGTTACGGATTATCGCATTTTGGTCGCGCTGAATTGTCGAAACGATATTCTTCATCCTTTCGTCGGAAGTCTGGCTAAGTTCCTTTTGCAAAATATCGTCGAGGATATTTAGTGCAGTGTCGAGCATAAAATCCAGATTCCCGTTTACGATTCTGTATTGGCGCTTTAAGCTCATGTCGCCGGTAATTTTTCCTGATGGAGAATTAAAACTCACAATGCCAGGTTCGTGATCGTAGTAAAGCGATGAAACCGGAGCGCGCCAATCGAAGATAATGCTTTTGCGAGTATCGGTATCAATAAACGAATGTGTGCCTATGTATATGCTAAGCGTTTCTTTCGATTTGCGAGGTTTAGTCTCTTTGAAATCTATACGTCCGAAAAAGGGAGAAATCCTTAGTTTAAGAAGCTTTTTCTTTTGTTCCACAGCATTTTCGCCGCTTCTGGCACCACGAGCAATAGCCATTCTCATCCCATAGCGCTCAAAATTATCCATTTCGGCTTTGTTCTCGTACAAATACACTTTGTTCTCGCGCAACTGCTCGGCAAAATCAATGATATTATCATCAATTCTACTCATTGCTGCATCAATCATCTGCTGCACCTGTGCTATCCAATTGCGTTCGTCTTGTTCGGTTGTGTTCATGATTCTTTGCTTTGCGGATGCAAAAATATAAAAAATGGGGGAGTTTTTTTTAATGTTCTAGTTTTCGTTATAAAGGCTAAGGCTGAGGCTAAGGCTAAGGTGGGATTTTGCAAAGTTTTGTTTTTTTATCTGACATTTTACAAAAAGGCGAAGGCTAAGGCTGAGGCTAAGGTGGGTTTGGACATGGATTTATCATTGTGCTGGATGTTAGACTCCACACTTATTGTTCTTAATTCGAATGTTCTGATGTTCGAATGTTCTTCTGTTCAAATCTAAGTCAGAAAGGCGAAGGCTGAGGCTAAGGAGGGATTTTGCATGGATTTATAATTGTGCTGAATGTTAGACTCTGCACTATTGTTCATAATTCGAATGTTCTGATGCTCGAATGTTCTTCTGTTCAAATCTAAGTCAAAAAGGCGAAGGCAGAGGCTGAGGCTAAGGAGGGGTTGTGCAGGGGTTTTGATTTGTGCTGATTTTTTGTCAGACCCTTTTGTTCTTACTTCGAATGTTCGAATGTTCGATTGTTCTTCTGTTCAAATCTAAGTCAGAAAGGCGTAGACTAAGGCTAAAGCTAAGGTGGAATTTTGCTGGGGTTTGGATTTGTGCTGTTTTTTTGTTCTTAACGCGGGTGTTTGGATGTTTTTCTGTTCGAGACGAAGTCAAAAAGCAGAAGGTTTGCAAAAAACATATTCTATAATTACTGCAAAAAATCTATTTTGTGATGCACCCAAAATCAAAAATCCACCGCCATTCTCTTTCCTCAAATTTTTATTATATTTGTCCTCAAAATCAAACTTGCTGACTATTATTTTGTAACAGAAAAGAGATTTGTTGGCGTAAACATAACTTGAGAATTAACTTTATGACAGAGCAATTACATATTCTTAAACCCAGAAAGGCGCTTAACAAAGCCTTTTTAAAAGTGAAGCCGAATAGAAGCGAAATAGAAGCTTTTAAGTCGAATCTTACTCACTTGCTCGATAGCATAAATGATGGCGAATCGGAAGAGTTTCACAAAAATCTTGTAATTGATTTCCTTAAGAAAACTTATTACGATCCAAATCACTTTATCAATACAAAAGGACGCAACGATCTGGTTATTCACAACGGCGAGAAAGCAAGTTCTACCGTGGGCGTTATTGTAGAAGCTAAAAAACCGACAAATAAATCGGAAATGCTTAAAGTTTACGCTGCCAATGATTCGCACGAACAAATGATTGCGAAAATAAATACTAAGGCTTTTCAAGAACTGGTGTTGTATTATCTGCGCGAGAGAATCACACATAAAAATATCGAAATTAAATATCTTATCGCTACAAATATTAACGAATGGTTTATTTTCGATGCTACAACTTTCGACCGCCTGTTCGCACAGAATAAAATCCTTGTAAAGCAATTCGCAGATTTCGAAGCTGGGCGATTGGCCGATACCAAAACCGATTTCTTCTACAAACAAATTGCAGAACCTTTTATTACGGGCATTAAGCAAAGCATAGAATACACTTATTTCGACATTCGCGAATACGAAAAACCACTGCGAAACGCTGATTTAAAAGACGACAATAAACTAATTGCATTATTCAAATTACTTTCGCCCGAGCATTTGCTAAAATTGCCGTTTACCAACGATAGCAACAGCCTCGACAGAAGATTTTATGGAGAGCTGCTTCACATAATCGGGTTGACCGAAACAAAAGAAGGAAGCAAAAAAATAATCGAACGCAACAAAGAAGGCGAACGAAATTCGGGCACTTTCATTGAAAATGCAATTATCCAGTTAGATAGCCTCGATAAGATTTCGCGACTCGAGAATCCAAGTCAGTTTGGAGCAAAAATGCAAGAAAGGCTTTTTAATGTTGCTTTGGAATTGAGCATTACATGGATAAACCGTATTTTGTTTTTGAAACTGCTCGAAGCTCAGTTGATCACTTATCATAAAGGCGACAAAGCCTACGAATTTTTGAATTTCCAAAAAATACAGGATTACGACGATTTAAACAGCTTGTTTTTTCAGGTTCTTGCCCGCAAGCCAAACGAGCGCAACGAAGATGTAAAATCGGCATTCTCAAAAGTTCCGTATCTCAACTCTTCGCTTTTCGAGCCTACCGAAATTGAACATTCTACACTATTTATCAGTCAGTTGCGTAACGACAAAGCTATTCCGCTTTTTCCGCTTACCGTTTTAAAGGACGATAAAGGTAAAAAGCGAACTGGCGAACTTAATCCGCTCGAATATTTATTTGCATTTTTGAGTGCTTACGATTTTACCAGCGAAGGCAGCGAGGACATTCAAGAAGACAACAAAACCCTTATAAATGCTTCGGTTCTTGGACTTATTTTCGAGAAAATAAACGGTTACAAAGACGGTTCGTTCTTTACTCCTGGTTTTATTACCATGTACATGTGCCGCGAAACCATTCGTAAAGCTGTGATTCAGAAATTTAACGAAGCAAAAGGCTGGAATTGCGAGGATATAAATTCGCTTTACGATAAAATTGACGACCGCGCCGAAGCAAATAAAATTGTAAACGACATTAAGATTTGTGATCCTGCTGTTGGTTCCGGACACTTTTTAGTTTCTGCACTTAACGAAATGATTGCCATAAAAAGCGATCTTAAAATATTGCAAGACCGCGATGGACGACGTTTAAAAGAGTATCATTTCGAGGTTGTAAACGACGAGTTGATTGTTACCGACGAAGATGGCGAACTTTTCGAGTACAATCCTGCGAATAAGGAAAGCCAGCGGATACAAGAAACTTTGTTTCACGAAAAGCAGACAATTATCGAAAACTGTTTGTTTGGTGTTGATATAAATCCAAATTCGGTAAAGATTTGTCGTTTGCGTTTGTGGATCGAGCTATTAAAAAATGCCTATTACAAAAACGAAACCGAGCTTGAGACACTGCCAAATATTGACATTAACATAAAATGTGGAAACTCGCTGATAAGTCGTTTTGCTATTGATGCCGATTTAAAGCAAGCTTTGCGAAAAAGTGCCAGCAAGTGGACAATCGACAGTTACAGAATTGCTGTTGACACCTACCGCAATGCCCAAAGCAAGGAGCAGAAGCGCGAAATGGAACGTTTGATAAACGAAATAAAAACCAATTTCCGCAGCGAGATTTCGCAAAACGACCCAAAAGTAAAACGCCTCAGGAATTTAAGTGGCGAATTGTTTACCATGACCAACCAAGGCCAGCTTTTTGAGCTTTCGAAAAAAGAAAAAGCCGATTGGAACGCCAAAGTTACCAAGCTCAGCGCCGAAGTAAAGAAACTTGAAACCGAGATAGAAGAAATTAAAAATAACAAGATTTATGAAAATGCCTTCGAGTGGCGCTTCGAGTTTCCCGAAGTACTAAACGACAACGGCGATTTTGTAGGCTTTGATGTGGTGATTGGGAATCCGCCGTACTTTCAGATACAATACAGTGATTATAGCAATTGTGACTATTTTAAATCATTTAAAGTATTTGAAAGGACAGGTGATATTTACTCATTGTTTTTTGAAAAGTCAATTGAAATAATTCGAGAAAAAGGGGTGTTATCACTTATTACATCAAACCGATTTTGCAACACAAATTATGGGTTAAGGACGAGAGATTTTCTCTCAAAATTCAAATTGCTTACATTGATTAACTTCAACGATGTTGATGTGTTTGAAGAAGCAAACGTAAGTACAATAATTATTTCATTAGCAAAGGAGCAAGCGGAAGAAAATAATAAATTTAGTACAATTCAAATTGACAATTTAAAATTGGCGCAAACCATAGGAACTACGTCTCTTTTTGCAAATAACAATTCAAATCAAAAATATTTTGGTAAGGAACAATGGGTTTTTAGTGATAATAAAATTCTCGACTTAAAATATAAGATAAAAAGTAAATCAATTTCACTTTCACAAGTTGAAGATATTAAAATTAATAGAGGCATCACAACTGGTGCTAATAGTATTTTTATTATTTCTAAAGAGGTTGGCGACATGTTAATATCGAAGGATCATAAGAATTCTGAAATTATTAGACCAGTATTGAAAGGTGCCGAAATTAAAAGGTATTTAGTTAAGGATTTCAATAATTATATTATTCTAACAAAAACAGGGGTTGAGATTGAAAAATATCCAGACATTTATAATTATCTAGTCAGCAATAAAAAAGAATTAGATAATGTTTATGAAGCCAAGAATGGGATGAAAAAATGGTATGAGTTGAGAAGATGTTCATATTACGATTCATTTGAAGATGAGAAGCTTATCTGGACAAGACTTTCAGCAGTAAATTCATTTGCAATTAGCACAAAAAGGGAATATTCAATTGATAGTACTTCCTTTGCAACTGGCAAAAATTTAAAATATTATTGTGCATTATTAAATTCAAAACTAACACTTTTCTATTTTAAACTTGGTTCTGTAATCTGGGGAACTGACGGAATTAAATGGTTTGGTGATTATTTTGATTCTATACCAATAATAAATATTAATTCTGAAGAAATGAAACCGATAATTGACTTATATGATAGAATTGTGATGTTTAAAGAGCACGCACAAGATACCGACACAACTCCGTTAGAGAACGAAATCGACCACTTAGTTTACCAGCTCTATGAATTAACGCCAGAGGAGATTGCGATAATTGAGGCTGGGGTGTAATTTTTGTTAAATTTGGGGAGTTTTTGTGAAAATCTTAATGCGTTTTCATATTCACTTTTGCAGAGTGCCCTGTAAATAAGCATTTGCAAACCAAGTGCTAATGTGTTAATAAAAATCTTAAAAATAATATTAACATTTGTTTTGATTATAGAAAGGGATTTAGTAGTTTTGTGGGGTGCTATTCAGAATTATATAAATAATATTCATAGATTATAAAAGATTAGACTATGTTGTTATGGAAATCTTAGCACAAACTTATAACTAATAACACAGTAAAAATAATTATATAAGATGAGCATTGCCGATAAATCTCAGGAAGTTAATCGCTTAATTCGAGCGTTCGAAATCGAAGCTAATAGATATTATGATATTGAATTCCACACATATATACTTACACAAACTGGGACAACAGGTATTGAAAGAAAATTCAAACACCCAA
Source organism: Bacteroidales bacterium (assembly GCA_028696755.1). The sequence continues at coordinate 8,273 of JAQVGK010000042.1, forward strand.
ATCATGCAATTATGCTTTGGCAACATATGGATCTAATTAAATCTGATAAAGCATTTTATGACTTTAAATACAATCTCGCAAAAAGTGATTTGCAATGGGGAATTCGAGGTGCAAAATTGACAAAATATGGAGTAATCGAAGGCAATGGCACTAATCAATTCGTAAAAATGGCAAAACGAGCTGGAACATTATTTAGTGAAGAGGAATCTAAAGAATTTAATTCTATAGTTAAAAAAGAAATTCAAGCCGAAGAACTAAAAAAAACACCAAAATCTTTAACTATAAGCGTTACAAACGATAATCCTTTAGCTATTTGGTTGAATTATCTATTATTCTATCTTTCAAAAACCAACCCTAATAGAGTACGCCACATGAAAATTGAACCAGATTTATTTGTTTTGTCTTTACTCGCTCTTGAACAATTACAAAGTGAGCAATCATTTTCAAAATCTGACAAATCGATTACAAACGTAGCTGATATTCATTTTAAAATAGCTGTTTCATTTCCAGGAGAAAAACGACGTTACGTTTCTCGGGTAGTTGATATTTTGCGTAATGAATTTGAAAAAGACTCCGTATTTTATGACCTTGACTATCAGGCTCAAATTGCAAGGCCTAATGCAGATTTACTGCTTCAAAATATTTATCATAAACAAGCAGCCTTGATTGTAATTTTTTTATGTTCTGAATATGCAAAAAAAGATTGGTGCGGGCTTGAATGGAGAGCTATCCGTGATTTAATAAAAACAAAAGAAGATGAAAAAATCATGTTTATTAAACTTGATAATGCCGATGTAGATGGCTCATTCTCGATTGATGGCTACATTGATGGTACCAAATATAGTAGTAGAGAAGTCGCTAATTATATTATTGAACGCTATAAAACTTTGTAGTAATACAGAATAGAACTGTAGATTTAATGTTTGATTGAAATAAAACTTTTAGCGGCATGCAGCAACTTGCGTTAAGTCTGGGTTAAATAATTTTCGATAAAGTTTAACCTAACTCATCGAAACTCACGCTCGCCAATATTTTTGTATAATTGGATTTGCAACATAATGTTCATCTACACAACAATATAAGTTTAAAAGATATTAACAAATGCTCTGATTATACAAATTTATTTCGTAGTTTTGTGCGGGATTAGGAATATAAGTTTGATTAGTAATTTATTTTGATGAAAGCACTATTTTGGCATGTGAATTTAATAGCTATGAAAAAGTTTAAACCACTAAGAACAAACATTATTTAAAACTATAAAATATTAAATTGCATGTTTAAAGGATATAAATTAAGTAAAGTTAATCTTGGTAAAGATTTTGAATATTATTATAACATAGGTCAAAGAAATTTTAATAGTTATAAAGTCAATGTAAAAGCAACTCTTGATGGCTTTTTCTTGAATGATAAATCCTTGGATGCTAATAAAATTATAAATTCTTGGTTTCCAGAAATAAATGTCAATGTTTTTATTTCTCACTCACATAACGATTCAAAAGATGTAATTGCGCTAGCTGGATGGCTTTATGACAATTTCAAGGTCTTTTCATTTATTGATTCTTGTATTTGGGGATACGGTAACGACTTAATACAAATTTTAGATAATAAATACAGTTGGATGGATAGAGAACAGAAAATATATTATTATAACAAAGTCTTATTGTCAACAAGTCATGTCCATATGATGCTTTCCACAGCTTTAAACACAATGATAGATAAAACAGAATGCTTAATTTTCTATGACACTCCGAACTCGATTCAATCTTTTGAGAATCAAGATAAAACAGAATCTCCATGGCTTTATTCAGAAATAGCATTTTCAGAAATTGTCAGGATGCAATTTCCTAAAAGGCTTATGGTTGATCTCTTTGAAAGAAGAAATTTTGCTACCGGAGGGGCTGTCGGAACATTAGAGAAAGGTTTAAAACTTAAATACGATGCAAACACAAAGCATCTTAAAGATATAGATGCAGAACATCTAAACAAATGGCTAAAACATGGCCCATTTTATAATGCTGAAGATGCCCTTGATAAATTCTACGAAATTACCTTCCCAATTAGTTTAAATAGATAAATATGGCAGAAAATAAAATAAAACATCTTGAGTTTATTCAAAATGTAATTACTAGAATGAATACAAATTCCTTTTTAATTAAAGGATGGACAATTACAATTGTGTCAGCATTGTTTGCCTTAGCCGCAAAAGATTCAAATTCAAATTTCGTAACAGTATCATACATTGCAATCCCAGTCTTTTGGATTTTAGACGGTTTTTTTATAGCAGTTGAAAGAAGATTTAGGGATCTTTATGCAGAAGTTGCAAAAAAAGCAGAAGATGCAATTGATTTTAAAATGGATACTTCAGAATTCAATAAAGGTGATAGAACTTGGATTGCTGGCATTTTTTCTAAAACGCTTTTGCCTTTCTATGGGATTTCTGTAGTAACAACTTTGATTATAATGTTTTTAATAAAATAATTATGGGAAATCAGGTAAAAGGAAAAAAGTCTTTGTCCCCGTTGTGAGCAATTATAGAAAACCCAGTGCTTAG
>JAQVGK010000042.1:10833-12569 GCA_028696755.1 Bacteroidales bacterium
AGAAACTTAGAGCATATTTTAATGAAAAGTGGTTTAAATTTTCTGAAGCTGTTCAGAGAAGGGACGGTTATAAATGTTTAAAGTGTGGCAGAAAAAAAGGGGAAGTAGTTTTACAGACACATCACAAACAATACAAACGCGGTGTTGAAATCTGGGAATATCCTCTATGTGACTGTATAACACTTTGTAAAGGTTGCCACGCTGAACAACACGGAATAATTGAACCAACAAACGGTTGGACATTAATATCAATAGACGACTTAGGTGGACTTTATGGAACTTGTGAAAAGAAAGGTTGTGGAACAGACATCAGATATGAGCACTTAATTTATCATCCAGATTTTGGTTATAAGGTTGTTGGTAGTTCTTGTGTTGAATTTTTGACACGAGAAGACCAATATTTGAGTCAAGAAGTTCTAAAAGTGTTTAAGAAAATTAGTGACTTTATTAAGGATTCAGTTTGGGAAATAGGTTATACAAAAAATAATAAGATGTTTTATTTTGCAACACATTCTCATCACCAAATTAGGATTTACGGCAAAGAAAATTTTTATTCATATCAAATAGTAATAAAACAAAAAGGCAACAAGTGGTTTGATTTTGGCAACTTTATATCAGCAAATAATAAGACTCTTGAACAAGTTAAAGAGCTTGGTTACATTGTTCTTAAAGGGACAATTACTGACGACAAAAAAGAGAAAGACATTTTGAGAAACATATATAAGAAAATAAGATAATAAACCTTAAGTTCACTCGGATTTGCAATCCGAGTGTTAAAATAATGCCTAAAATTATCAGCTCGACCACTTAGTTTACCAGCTCTATGAATTAACGCCGGAGGAGATAGCGATAATTGAGGGAGGGGTTTGATTTGGAAAAAATTTAAAGTTTGCATTTTTTTTTGTAAATTTGGTTCTTCGATTAAAGATTGGGGAAAAATTGTCAGACTTGAGATATTTTGAAAAAAATATTTGATTATCTTTGAAAAAAAAGAAATGACTAAAGATATTTTTCGCAATTACTTGTCAAACTTGGGATTCACAGATAATGAATTAACAAGTTTTTTATGCGAAAATGTTTTTAATTACTCTCCGAGCAATGCAATTCCAGAAATTAAATATATCCTAACAGAAGATGATGAAGATATTTTCGAACATCACCTTCAATTATGGAATAGGAATACTGACAATGTATTTATTGCTGTCGGAAAAGATAAAACTCATATAATCGATTGTAAGAAAAAACCTCAAAAAGGTGTAAAGCAAAGCTTTGAGACTTTCGATTATGGCGTCAATTCTGATGGCTTTGAAGGTATCAATATTGATAAAATTTCAAAGACTTATATTGATTCTTCGTACTTTTTCCAGTTTGTTCAACAGAACCAACGTAAGAAACAAGAGGTTGATAAAGATTTGCTATTAAATCTAATCGCTTTAAAAAATGATTTATTAGAAAATGGAAAAGAACAGATTGTTCACTTAATTATCCTTAGGTGTTTATTTGTAAAATACTTAGAAGATAGAGAAATCTTTACACCCAATTATTTAACAGAAATATTAGCAAGTAAATCTGCTGATAGGCTTATCTCAGCATTTGGTGAAGTTTGTAAAATAAATGGTGATGTTTTTGGCGGAAATAGATTAACTGTTGATGATATCAGGGTAGATTATCTGGATAAATTGCATCTGTTTTTTTCATCTGACTATCAAAGTGGACAAGGTACATTGTTTCCTTAT
>JAQVGK010000043.1:0-6690 GCA_028696755.1 Bacteroidales bacterium
TTTAGGTTAATAAGTTAAATTTGTGTCAATCAAATTTCTTCCATGATGCAAACATTAGTAAGAGGATATAATTTAGTACGACAAGTTTATGCAAACGAACTTTTCAGGATTTGCGAAGCCTCACATTCGGTTTTACAGGGGCAGCAGCTTAGAATAACTGTAATAAACAATTATTTTTCTGAGATTAGAGAGGTAAGAAGCGAATTTAATGCATCTGCTTTCCGTTTAGGTTTTGCCGAACATCCTTACATCATTCGAAATATTGATATGATAGAGGAAAATGATGTGCTAGCCATTTTATCTGAGGATATTTCACTGCGCAACTCTTCAACTTTTGTAAATAGTCTTTCGCGAGATGAAAAAATGGAGTTTGTGATGAAAATTATGGAAGCTCTCATTTATTTAAACGATCGTAAAATTTTCCATCTCTCGCCTGAGCCAGAGGATATTTTAATTGATGAAAACAATAATCCCCGCTTGTGCAATTACGGTCTAGCTGATATTTTTCTAAAAATTAAAAATGAAGAGGATAGGGCTGTAGTTTTATCAAATTTTAAGTATGCTGCCCCCGAATTACATGCTAAAAACTGTTGCGGCGACGAAAAAGCAGAAGTTTTCGCCTTTGGTAAGTACCTAAAGACTGTTTTTGGTGAAGATGATACAATAATAAATAAAATTGTTGATGTTGCAACAAATCCTGATCGTAATAAAAGATTTCGGAATCTTAATGATCTTGGTAAAGCAATAACTAATCCTGAAAAGCTTGAAACATACATTCCCGAAACTGTAAGCGAACATATACCGCAAACTCAGACAGCTTACTTCGAAACGCCAGAGGAGAGATTGAAGGTTTTAAATGATGACGATACTGTAAAGAGATATACTCAGGCTAAGGAAAATATGAATCAAATTCTCGACGAAATCGAAAATGAGAAAAAGCCTGAGCCACCAAAACAAACTCACTCACAAAACTCGGCAGCCCAACAGCAGCAAGTCCCGCCATTTCAGCAACAACAGCAAAAACAACAGCAAGCTCCTCCGGTTCAACAGCAGCAGCAAAATACAAATCAATACACTCAGAAACAGCAGCAGCAAACAGATTATAACAGAACCCGCGAGGCAATTCGACAGTCTGCATATCAACAGCAAAGTCAGACAAATACTCCAAAACCTGCAATAAATACTACTGCAGTTGTTGTTTTAGGATTTTTATCGATAATATTCGGATTTATCTTTTCACTGGTTGGATTTGTCCTTGCTATTGTTGGCTTTAATAATGCTAGCAACAATAAAAAGAAAGCTGCAAAAATGGGACGACAACTATCTACGAATGAAATAAACACTCAGACAATTGGAATTGTTTTATGTGTAATCGGGTTAATCGTTTCTATTGGTAATTTTCTAGCTTTTCTTGGATCAACTTTCGGGTGATAAAATTACCCTGTGTGCTTTGCCAACTTGCTGTCTAATATTATATTTTGCAATGGCTTAAAGTGCTTTTTACTTTGAGGGAATTTTGTTGGATCAGAATCCATAATTGTATTTACTTCGCTACTGTACTTTTTTAAGTAAATTGTTATAGAAGCTGATGTACGAGCAGGTTCCAAATACACAGCGACATTTTCGCCTGTCGGTTTTTCTTTATTTGCAATACAGCGTTTTACCGCATTTTCAAGATTGTTAAGGTAGATTTCAATCTTATAAATATCTTCGGCCTCGTTTACTTTTTTCTTTAAAGAATTTTCGTTTGATGAACCCAGAATATCCGAAACCGTGAACTGTAAATACTCTTCTTCAATAGTGATAATAGACTTTCCGACTGCTGAGTTTAAATTATAGGCATAAATGGCGGCATTCTCTACAATACTCTGCAATCTTGGTAAATCTGAGCTAAAATCCTTTAACGATTCTATGCACTCATCGGTGAACTCAAAACTGCATCCGTAGCTTTCCGAAAGACCTGAAATAAAATTGCGCGCTAAAACCACCATGTTCTTGTGATGATCGTTGCTTAATTGTTTTAATTTATCCTTATAAACCTTAACCGAATCAATTGCAGAGCGTGTTTTTATTGTAAAATTGCGGAATGTGTCCCTGTCATTGTATGCCTGAGTAATGACCGATGTACACGACTTGTACAGAATGTTGCCAATTAGAGTTTTATTTTCAGCATTTAAACTGATTCTGCTGGTCTCTATTCCAAAAATACCAAGGCCAGAACGGAAAAATACGTAAATAACATCGTTTTGTCCATCGTACTGCGACAAAAAACGCATGCTCAAAACCAAATGATCTTCTTCTTGCAAAATGCTGAACTGAATGTTTTTCTGACCAGTCTTGGTAACATTAAGCAATGCTTCAGGATCCATTTCCCAATTATACTGAATCTTTTTAGGCTTACGAATATCACTTACATTTAGCAAATCTTCGTCATCTTTAATCTCTTTAATAATTAAGTCGGAATTCTTGTAGTCGGCTCTGAAAAGGCGAGAATCAACAGATGCAAAATAACAATGCATGTCTGCACCTGCTGGTATCAGAGATGAAAGATGTTTAATTAAAACAATCCCAGGCTCTTTGTTGAAGGAAAATTCCAAGTAATATTAAGTTATAACTGTTTACAAAATTAAGCAACTTAATCTAATTAAGCAAATTTATTTTACACTTTATTAAGCGCTTAATTAAAAACTTAAGGCATTTTTAAAGTCCAACTTAATGTCAAACCTTTGATAATTAACGATTATTGCATTAGGAAAATTTTTTAATAAAATATTGAAACTTAATAAAACAACTAAAAGTTAAGCTATGGAAAAGAAAGTATTTGTTAATGTAAATTCAGATTCGATACAGGTTTATGGATTCGAAAAAAGTAAAATTGTTTCGTTTGAGGAAAAGGGAATACGCAATCCTCAGCCAGCGATAATTGCAATTTTGATAAGGGAATGTCTCGATGAATTATTATTGTCGGATAAAGATGTTGTTATAATTCCTGGTCCAGAATACATAATCTGTTCGGAAAAGATAACAGGTCACGTTAAAAAGACCGCAAATCAGGAAACGGTAACTGATGATTGCTTAATCAGAGTTACTAAACCCGATTCTCTAAACGAGAGCTTTATACGCCGCACAAGATACATTTCGGATGGTAAATCTGTTAAGAACTTTGAAGCGCTGCCATTGTTGCAAAAGTACTTTGCTAATCGTAAAACTGTTGCTTACGACAATTTGTTTATGAATCAGATTTGTGAGAATCTAAATAAAAACGAAATTACTGTTACTGGTATCGTTCCTATGGATTTCTTTCTAAAAAAGCGCACTGCCAAGAGATTGGTAAATTTCAGAATTGGTAAAAATAATAGCAATATTTCTGTTTCAGAATCAGGATTTATCACAACAACTGCTTCGTTTGAGTTAGGAACCGACAAAATTATTTCTGATATAAGTAACAACTTTAATGTGTCAGTTGCTACAGCTGTAAAGCTGCTCGACAAATTCGGATTTGTCTTTCTGCCAACAAAATATCACAACGTTGTTATCGACATTCCTATTTATGGCAGCCTCATGCAAAGTATTCCTTTGACCGACTTAACATTTTGCATCAGAGAGTCGCTTAAAGAGATTTATTCGGGTATTATTTCAATTTTATCGGCAAAAGTCAGAGATTATTACCTCGATTCGGAATTTTGCTGCGACAACTTTCTAAAGGTTAATGGTGCTGACAAACTCTTTGAATTAATGCTAAATTCTGACATTAGATTTGTTGAAAATGATTCAAACTCATTTCAAGCATTTAATAGTATTTACGACAGTTTAGCTAAAGCTGATATTAAGGATATGGAAACAATTAAGGAAAATCTTGTTCCGCAGCAAGTGCAAGAAGAAACAGAGCATGTTCCATTTATGGAAAGGATAGGAGGAATCCTGAATTCTAAAATTAAGTCATTACTTCTGGAACCAGAGTTTCAGTAGAATTTGTGAGCAGTGGAAGGTAAGCGGTCTTACAACTGACGTACCAACCACTGATTAATGCTTACAAAAAAAATACTATTTCTCTGAGATTACAGCAAAATGATTTTTAAATCCTTCGTGAATAGCAATGTTTTTAAAACCTGCATTCTTTAAATCTTCGATAACTGTTTCGGTTTTGATTCTGTGCGAGATAGGAGGACCAACTTCTATTTCAGGATTTTGATCAGCAGACCAATCAATGATAAGGAGTTTTGCGCCGGGTTTAAGTGTTTTGTAAACATTTTTTAGCCATTTTTGAGGTGTTTTCATCTCATGATAAACAGCAATGCTCCATGCAGCGACTAAATCGTTTTCGGCAAACGGCATTTCGTTATCTTCAATTTGCAATGGAAAAACATTTGCACATTCGAGATTATCATACATTTCTTCAATCATCAGTTCTTCAATGTCTAGTGCAAATATTCGAGACTCAGGATATGAATCGGCAATAGGATAGGTGAGAAATCCTGTTCCTGCGCCATAATCAGCCATGTTTCCACTTATGTTTTCTCCGAGTATATTAACAATTTTGTCAATAGGAATAAATTGCAAGCGCTGAGGATTATTTAGTTTTTTCTTATTGACTGGGTTAAATTTTTTATCTTCCATTTTTTTAATTTTGACAGCAAAGTTAATTATTTAGGGATTATTACAAAACCAAATTACCTGTGTTGTAATCGGTAATCGGTTATCTGTGATCAGTGAGATTTTAATTGTAAGGTCGCTTTAACTTATTATAATTCTACGTAAAAAAATGATAATCTCTTGAATTAACAACCCGATTACTGATTACACAATACCTGTAACCTAAATAATTACGAGCAAAGTTAAGTATTCAAACAAAAAAAGCCGGCTTTTTGTTCCGACTTTTTCTGCAATCAATATTTTTAGGTTTAGAAGTGATAATAAACTCCTAATAAAAATCTTACATTAGCAACTTCTTCAGCGTTTTGTGGAACTCCATTAGCGTCATAAGTTCCATCGCCATATCCAGCAACAGTGTATTCAACCTCTGCACCTACTTGAAATTTGCCAGCGAAATAGTTTACTCTTGGCGAAACTCTGTATAAATGTTCGATGTTAGTTGCAAGTCCGCCAGGAACTCCGATAATAGCTTTTGCTGCACCAAGATTTTGGTTATATCCAGCAAAAACACCAAATTGCCATACTTTTCCGGTTGATGAAATGTCAATCCATCCGGCAGCAGTTCTTGTTGGGATATAACTAACATCAGCAATAGCAGCATTAACAGTATCAAGAACAGCATAACCTCCAGGAATAAACATTTCGTTTCCGTTCTCTGCATATACAGCGGATAATTTAATATTTACAGGTTTAAATTTTTTCTGGATATAAAATGCTCCAGATAAAGATGAAACGGTTTGATCGGTTACATAACCTGTTGCAGTTGTGAGCGAAGGCTGAATAGTTTTGTAGTTAACTGCAAATCCAGTATTGAAAGAAGTTTCTTTTTCTTTATTGGCAACACCATAGTTTAAATGGAGATTGAAAGCAGGCATTTCGGCAAATCTGATGTAATTTGTAGAGGCTACGCCTGCAATATTTCGTGATGCAAAATCTCTTTCGCCAAAAGCGGTAGCAGCAATTTTAAAGTTTCCAAATTTGTATGAATAGCGGATCTGCGGATTTCTTGAGAATGGCTGAAAACCAATACCTGTATTAAACGATACTGTTCCTGGGAAACATTCTAAAACAAACATCGGATGCCAGAACTGACCAGTCATTAATTCTGCTTTATCCCAGTTAAGTTTTATAATCGCATGACGCAATCTAAATCCGTTGATGTCGGCATCTGAATGACCAAAGAATTCACCTTCGAACATTCCCGAAGTTTTTGCACCAAGAGCATCTGGACCGGATATTTTTGCAGTCAGACGTGTCTGAATAGCAAGAAAGTGAAAACTACCATGATCGTTAATGTCAACTCCGTTTGGGTCCAAAACTGGAGCCGTTGGCCACATTGCTAAATGACCTTCGCGAGCACTTACAATCTGACGAGAATCGTAATAAAAGTCGTTTTTTACATAACCACTAAAAGTAACTCCGAAAACTTTATCCTTGTCGGCAGTTTGTGCAAATAATGGTTGAGAAACCATCGCAACTGCGAAAAGAACAACAAAAATCTGTAAAAATTTCTTCATAATTTCTGAATTTTAGGTTTTGATGCCCAAAAGTAGAAACTTAATTTTTAACTGAAACAGATTTTTTTTACAAAAAAGTTGTTTGTAAACAGGTTATGAAGAAGTAGTGAAAGTGCCTAGAGTGCCTAAAGTGCCTAGAGTACTTGGAGTACCTGCTTTCTGCGACACTGTTAGGACCTACGAACACTTCGAGAGCCTCTGTGCCTGGCACTGACAGGTCTTGCTAGCAGCCAAAGTACTTTAGGTACTCCGAACTTTAGGCACTAAAAAAAGACCACCTTTCGGCAGTCTTTTATGTTTTAGTTAGTTGGAATATTTTTCAGTACATCAAGCAAATGATCGTACCACATTTTAACAGTTTTAATTTCAATTCTTTCTTCGGGAGCATGAACACCTCTAAGAGTAGGACCGAAAGAAATCATATCAAGTTCTGGATATTTTTCGAGGAATAAACCACATTCTAAACCAGCGTGAATAGCTCTAACTACAGGTTTTTTACCGAATAGTTTTTCATAAGATT
>JAQVGK010000043.1:6700-12557 GCA_028696755.1 Bacteroidales bacterium
TTTTACCATATTATTAATGTCCTGTTTGCCAGATTCGACAGAGCTACGCTGACTAGTAACTACAAGGATTTTATTTCCGTCGAATTTTACCGAAGCTAGATTTGTAGAAGTTTCAACAAATCCAGGTATTGCTGGACTCCAAGCATGAACTCCGTGAGGACAAGCATAAAGAGCATTGGTAAGATTAACAAACGTAGCTTGATCAACAACAAAAGCAGGCATTTCAGTTTTCTCAAGACTTAGTTTAATGTTTGGCTCAGTAATTTCTATTTCCTTTACCATATTTTTATTAAATAAGTCGAAATCGGCTTTAATTTCAGAACCAAATTTTGAATCTGCAGTAAATACGAACTCTGCTTCGCGAGGGATTGCGTTACGTTTATTTCCACCATCAAAATTTGCCAAACGTACACTATATTTTTCACAAATCAAATGCATAAAGCGATTTGCAATTTTGTTTGAATTGCCATATCCTTTATCAATTTCGTCGCCACTATGTCCGCCTTTTAGACCGTTTACCACAAATTTATAAGCATTGTGTCCGGCTGGAACAGATTCTTTCGTAAAATTGAATGTGGCAACCAAATCAATTCCACCAGCACAACCAATAAAGATTTCGCCTTCGTCTTCAGAGTCCAAATTCAAAAGAATCTTAGAATTAAAAAATCCTTCTTGAATTTCGAATGCTCCGGTAAGACCAGTTTCTTCGTCAACAGTAAACAAACACTCAATTGGTCCGTGAACAAGTGTATTATCGGTAAGAATAGCCATCTGAGCTGCCATTCCTATACCATCGTCGGCACCAAGGGTTGTTCCTTTGGCTTTTACCCATTCTCCGTCAATCCATGGAGTGATAGGATCGTTATCGAAGTCAATTTTGGTATCTTTATTAGCTTCACAAACCATATCCATGTGACTTTGCAGCAGAACAGATTTTTTATTTTCCATTCCTGGCGATGCAGGTTTTGTAATTAATACATTCCCAATAGCATCACGTTTTGCATTGAGATTATTTTTTGCTGCAAAATCGAGCAAAAAAGCAATAATTTTCTCTTCTTTCTTTGATGGGCGGGGCACCTGAGTGATCTGCTCAAAATACTGCCAAACATTTTTTGGCTCAAGATTACCTAAAATACTCATGATGTTTTATTTTTTGTTAATTTTGGATAAAATTAGATAATATTTTTTAAATAATAAAATATGTCAAAAACATTTATTGGAATTTTGGTTTTTATGCTCTTTGCAGCTGTGTTTTCTGCTTGTACTGAAGAAGAGAAAAATTCTTTTAGCGGAACAATTACCGACATGTCATCTGGCGAACCAGTTTCGGGTGTTACGGTTTATCTGGATGGCGCAGTATTAAATTCAGGGAGCATAAACTCTACATTTCACGAATTGGCAGTTACAACTACTGGTAGTGATGGAAGATATTTTTTCGAGTGTGATCAGGATGCATACCTGAAATTCCGCATTAGAATTCAGAAAGATGGTTATCACGACGATCTGCATGAGTTTGAGCCTGCCGACCAACTTGCAAACTACGATAATGATTATGAATTTGCAAAGGAGTCGTATTTACATGTTTCGGTTCTAAATGTATTGCCGTACAATGACGACGATCAATTTAAAATCAGAGTAGAAGCTATAAACAACGCTTGTCAGATGTGTTGCAGCGGTGAATTTAGATATTTTTACGGAACATATACCGACACAAGTTTTTTCTGCAATACAGTAGGAGGAGACACTATTACACTTTATTCAATTTCAATTCACAACGATGAATCCATAATAAAATCAAACAAAGTTTATTGCATGCCAGGCGATACAATGTTTTTTAATGCGTATTATTAGGGTGAAATAATATCATTAGTCTAGCTGTCAAAATAATTCTACGAATAAGAAATTATTGGGAATTTGAAGTAAAAAGTACTACCTTTATTAACTTCAGATTCAACTCTTAATTGACCCCCTAGAATTTCGCTATAAGCTTTACAAATTGATAGTCCCAAACCCGATCCACTGCTCGAAACCGAAAGTTTATTTTCTATTTGAACAAAGCGATTAAAAATCTTTTCAATATCGTCTTCAGAAATTCCAAGTCCGGTATCACTCACTCGCAATTCTATAAATGAATCATCGAAAATTTGATACCCGAATTTTACATATCCTTTTTCGGTAAACTTAAGAGCATTGCTAATAAGATTGGTAATGATTTGTTTAAGTTTGATTTTATCGGTAACGCAGATTAAACTGTTTTTACGTGCAAAATCTTCTAGAATCAGGCTTAAATCTCTATCTTTTGGAACCAGCCCAAGCATTTCGGAATAAATGTCGGCAAGTAAATCCTTGAAATTAAAAGTGTCTGTCTTTTTGGTGACTATTCCAGCCTCAATTTTCGAAATCTCTATAATATCATTTAAAATTATTAGCAATTGATTACAACTATTTTCAATAATTTCAAGATATTCATGCTTTTCGGAATCGGTAACATCATCTTTTAGTAAATCGGTAAACCCAAGAATTGCATTCATTGGAGTGCGAATTTCGTGACTCATGTTAGCCAAAAATGCAGATTTAAGTTTATCACTTTCCTCTGCCTTGATTTTCGATAACTGTAAGTCGGATATCAAATTCATTCTTTCGGTAATATCGCGAACGACAGCAAGTGCTGTGTCATCGTTTAAATAAACCATTCTGGCATCGAAATGCATGTTCCTTTCTTCAATTTCAAGAGCATAAGTGTATTTAACCATTTTGCCAGTGTTGAGAACACGTTGGATCTTCGATTTAGTCATTTCTGCCAAATAAGGCGGTAGAACTTCGTCGATATTTTTATTAAGAAAGTTCTCGGGTGCAGTAAGCAGTAAATCGGTGATGTTTGAATAAAAGTCAATTATATCCCCGTTTCCATTAAAAGTAAATAGGATGTCGGGCATGGCTTTAAGCAACGCCTCTTTATGAAGATTGAGTTTTTCGGCAATTTCTTTAGCCTCCAGGATTCTTTGTTCAGAAATTTTACGCTGAGAGATGTCGTGATAAATAGACTGATACGACTTATCAGGCATCTTTTTGGTGTGCATTTCGATAGGCAGAATACTACCATCTGGACGAATTATGTCGCGCTGGTTAATTACGGTATAACCTTCTATCAATTTTCCAAACATTAAAGGTGATCTTTCGAGACTTTCTTGGGTAAAGAAGCCATCGCCAATGTGTAACCCGATTATTTCTTCTCGTTTTCGACCTAGTAATTCGCACATATAACTGTTTGCATCGGTTATTATACCTTCAGGCGATCCAGTTAAAATTCCACCAACGGCAAAATCAATAAGGTCTTTGTACTTGCGCTCGCTGGCTATAAGTTTTTGCTCAAAATCGTATCTTTCGCTAATATCCCTTAACACAGCTATAACTACTTTTTTGCCAAAATAAAGTCCAGGGACAAGACTCACTTCCGATGGGAATTCAGTTCCATCAGAACGTTTACCCCAGAATTTAAGGAAGCTAAATTCGCCATAAAATGATTTTTCAATTTTTGAGTTTATTTCATCAAAATTGTTTTTATCTGATGCCGAGAGATATATAGGTGATTTTCCAATAAAGTAATTATGCTCGTAACCAAATACTTTTTCAGCAGTTTTATTAACATCTACAAAGCTTCCATCAAGGTTTTGGATAAAAATTGCTTCGTTAATACTATTCAACATTCCTCGATAAGTTATTTCAGACATTCGTAGTTCATTTTCGGCAATTTTCCGCTCTGTTATGTCTGTAACAACAGTTACTAAATGAGTTTCTCCATTTATGTCGAAAGGAAAAGTAAAGACTTCAACATTTATTTGATCTCCTGCTTCTGTAATAAATATTTCCTCTGTTAATCCTGCAACAGATTTATTCTTTGTTGAGTTTTCAACTCTGCCATACGACAATTTATGGTAATCAGGGTGTATATAATCAAAAATGCTTTTACCTATTAAATCTTCTTTTCTTTTAACTTTTACAGCCTTTGCAATAGTTTCGTTAGCAAAAACTATTTTATAATCGCGATGAATTACCAACCCATTGGGTAGTAGTTCAATAAGCATTCTATATTTTTTTTCACTCTCAAGTAAGGCAATTTCTTTTAACTTTCTTTCGGTAATATCTTCAACTGTACCTTCATAAAAAATAATATTTCCATCAGCATCTTTAATTGCTCGTGCGCTTTCGCGAATGTAAATTCTTTCGCCGTTCTTCTTCAACCATTGCGTTTCGTGACCTATTATAACTCCCTCATTTTCAATCTTTTCCTTAAATATTTTCCTATCTCTTTGCTCAATTAATTCGTCATCTTCGAGATTGTGAGATTGCATATCTTCGAGCGATTCGTAACCAAGCATTTTAACAAGAGGAAAATTTGCTTCAGTTACTTTTCCAACTGGTGTGGTCTGATAAACTCCAATTGTCGTATTCTGGAATATTGATTCAAGTCGATTTAATCGCATATTTAAAAGCTGATTCTGCTCCTGCAGTTCCTCCAATTGCTTCTCAAGGCTTTTCTCATTCTGACTATTGAAATCTTCTAGCGACATTTAGGATATGGCTAATATTTTATTCAACAAAAATAATAAATAGCTCACAATTAACGTAGTAATGTTAAAAAATGTTTTGATATAATATTGTATTTATAAGCACAATTAAACATCTTGCACAACAAATAAAGAAATTATGTGGAAATTGTCGGGAATAATATTTTTTACTGCTTTGCTTAGTTTTGCTAACCTGAGTCCAATTTTTGAACATTATATGCCGCAGAAAGAGCGTATAATCGAAGATCCTCCATTTTACAATGCTGATTCTGCATGGGTTGACTCTGTTATGAAAACCATGAGTCCAGATGAAAGAATTGCACAGCTATTTATGGTTCAGGCATACTCTAATAAAGATTTAGCACATGAAAATTACATTAGCAATTTGATTTCTGAATATCATATTGGAGGCTTAATTTTTATGCAAGGCGGTCCTGGCAGACAGGTTCGACTGGTAAATAAATACCAAAGCCTTAGTAAGGTTCCGCTTTTAATTGCAATGGATGCCGAGTGGTCGCTAAGCATGCGACTCGACAGCACTGTTTTATATCCACGTCAAATGATGCTTGGTGCTATTCAAGATAATCAGCTTATCTACGAAATGGGCGAGGAGTTTGCTCGTCAGCTTAAAAGAACAGGTGTACATGTAAATTTTGCTCCTGTTTGCGATGTAAATAATAATCCGTCAAACCCAGTGATAAACGATAGGTCGTTTGGCGAAGACAAGTACAACGTCGCGTTAAAATCTTATTACTACATGAAAGGCATGCAGGATCATGGAGTTTTGGCTACTGGCAAACATTTTCCTGGTCATGGCGATACAAATGTTGACTCTCACAAAGCATTGCCAGTAATAAATCACAATCGAGACAGACTTGATAGCCTAGAACTTTATCCATTTCGTTATCTTACCGAAAAAGGAATAGGCTGCTATATGGTAGCGCATCTTTTTGTTCCTGCAATTGATAGTTTAGATAGAACTCCCACAACGCTTTCGCCTAAGGCAGTTAAAGTATTACTTAAAGAAGAAATTGGTTTTAAAGGTTTAGTTTTCACCGATGCTTTGAATATGGGAGGTGTTGCAAATCATTATAAGCCTGGCGAAGCAGATATAAAAGCTTTACTCGCTGGAAATGATATTTTATTATTCCCAAACGAGATTCCACTCGTGATGGGCGAAATTAGAAAAGCAATCGAACGTGGTGACATTACACAGGAAGAAATAGATTCACGTTGTCGCAAGGTTTTAATGGCTAAATACCGGGCAGGATTAAACAAATTCGAACCAA
>JAQVGK010000535.1 GCA_028696755.1 Bacteroidales bacterium
CTGCATATCCTTTCATGTTCATTATTGCATCAATTCCTACGGTGTGAGCATCAGTTCCTGTACTTGCGCCAACTACAACTAATTTTCGACCAATATTTTGCTTGATAAAATCGTCGGTTTCTTTCATGTCCATCGCAGTTGCCTCAACTTTTGGAACGCTTATCGTTGTATAGTCAACTGTATGAGTGCAAGAACCATAACAGTTAAAGAATGTAAATCCTTTTGTCAGTTCTTTATAATAAACAACCTGAGGGTTTTCGAATCCCATTTTCTTCATTAACAACTTTGCAGCTTCTATTGCTTCATCGTTGCAAGGAACCGGTAGGGTGAAACTTAACTGGGTTTTACCATCATTCATCGTGTCACCATAAGGTTTTATTTTTTTCATATCCAGCGTTTGATCAAAATCGCGCTGATCCATTGAATATAATCCTCCACTCATTAGTTTTTCCCTCCTTTCATTAAATCAATAAACGGATTAAAGTAATTATCTTTTTTTGCAACAACTCCTGCAAGTCCCTTTCCTCCAGTCTTAGAACGTTTGGTGTCGGCAAATAAGCCTTTTTCCAATGCGTTAAACAAACCTTCTTTTTCAATGTCGCTCAATAGAGTATAGGCATCATCAAGTACTTTCTGTGCTCTAAGCTGAATTATGCCATTAGTTTTAAACTCAACTTCATCACCGATATTTTTCATGTTGTTGAAAATGTACTTGGCATTCTCGATGGCCAAATAGCGATCCGACATAAAAGGAGTGTGCACAGCTTCTGTAATCATCCCAAGTAGCTGCAATCCTTGTCCTGTCCAAATAGAGATCTCGTTAAATAGCGCATTCTGAATTTGTCCTCTAAAAATATTTCCTGTCATGAATTTTGTTGGCGGCATATACTTAAGAGGAGCATTCGGGAAAATTTCTCTTGTCATTTGAGCCTGAGCAAGTTCGTATAAAAATCCGTTTTCTAACTCTGGATTCATCTCAAATGCGTGGCCTAAACCCATTTGTTCTTCTGGCATTCCTGCAAGTTTTGCAAGTTGCTCGTTAATTAGATCGGATGCGAGAACTGTGTGAGCCTGCTCAAATGAATCGGCTGTAGTTAGATAATTATCTTCACCAGTATTTATTATAACTCCAGCAAAACCGTTGATAATTCTGGAAAAATATTGGTCAACAATTGTGCGTTGTGGGTTAATGTCTCGGAAAAGAATTCCGTACAGAGCATCGTTAAGCATAACATCCAAACGCTCTAAAGCTCCCATTGCAGCAATTTCTGGCATACATAAGCCCGAACAATAGTTGCATAAACGAATGTAACGTCCTACTTCAACACTAACTTCATCTAAGGCAGCACGCATGATTCTAAAGTTTTCCTGTGTTGCATAAGTGCCACCAAATCCTTCGGTAGTAGCTCCATAAGGAACATAATCAAGTAAACTTTGTCCAGTTGTGCGTATAACTGCAATAATATCTGCACCCTGACGAGCTGCTGCTTGCGCCTGAATAACGTCTTCGTAAATGTTGCCGGTCGCTACTATTACATAAAGATAAGGTTTTGCACCTTCTCCTGGATTTGCCAGATACTCGTTGCGTCTATTTACATTAGATTTTATACGTTCTACAGCTGCCAAAACAAATGGCATAACTGCATCTTGAACAGCTTCTTTATTGTTTGTTTTTAATTTTGTAATGTCTAATGACCCTTCTGCCATCTTCTCGGCAATCTGTTGAGGATTTAATCCTGTTTCAATTATCGCATTGCCAAGGAAAAATAATACTCCTTCTCCTAATACTCCATTCTTGTGAATCTGATCCACAACAACATTTGGTAATGGAACATCATTGGCGTCAACACCGTCAATCCCTATTAGTCTGCACAATGTGCGCTCGACTGCTACAGTAGAGTAATTGTCAACAAATTTCTGTACTTCGAGAGCAATCTTGCCGGATATCTTTTTAGCTTCCTCAACTTTCTTAAAATCCAGTCCTAACTTGCTTGTATTCATTATTATTTTAATTTAAAAAAACTTTTACTTTCAATTTGCAAAACTAAGAAAAAACCTGCATTAAAACAATATGATAAATCATGACAAACGCATACTTTTCTTTTGTTGTTGTTCTGCACTCTACATAAGTATTTTTATTTGCTCGCATACTAAGCATATTGATTACCAAACTTAGATTGTAATTATTTAGCTGCTTATTTTACTGATATTTGTTTTTTGCCTGACGCATGGCGCATGGGGCATGGGGTATGGGGCATGAGGCATGGAGTGATTTGTGCTATAAAATGACATTATGCTATTCCCATATTTTGCATAATGCTGTTTTGAGCACAAATGCTATTCTATACACAATGTGAGCTTCATTCTCCATACCGTTCCTAAAATTTCATCTCGAACAAAAACTATCAAAATACTTACAATTTGAGTTTGTTATGGTTGTAAAATCTTTTGCTGTATTTGTTTTTAAATAAAATTTGTCTTTTGAAGTTGTTAATTTATTAAGTTGTTGTACTGCAATGGATGTGTAATTTATACAAATTTGAATCACTACTTTAAGTGGGAAAAAACATGACTTAAAGTAGTGATTCAAATTATTTTACAGTGAATAAAATTAACTGAACCACTACTTTAAGTGTAAAAAAAGTTGACTTAAAGTATTATTTCAATTATATTTGCACTTAAATTAAACAACTGAAATGCTACTTTAAGTGCTAAAAAACAATAGTTAAAGTAGTAGTTCGAAAAAATGTAATTATGAAAGTAGTTGGCCGTAATCGTGAAGTGATAATACTTTCAGAGCTTTTAACTTCGGGAAAATCTGAGTTGGTAGCTGTGTATGGTCGTCGTCGTATTGGTAAAACTTTTTTGGTTAGAGAAGTTTATAAAAAAGACATTGTATTCAGCGTTACCGGATT
>JAQVGK010000536.1 GCA_028696755.1 Bacteroidales bacterium
GTCTGGATTTATTTCGTCGAATTGATACAATGGCTCATTAATTAGTTCTGGCTCCAATACACGTATAAGATAAATAAATCTCGAAAATGCACCAATAATATAACCATCAGTATATGTTGACATTTCTGTTTCGGTCCACTTTGGTGTTTTTGTTGATGCTTCTGGATTTATATCGTTTCTATTTTCGATAATGCATAGGCTTTGATGCACAATTTTGTAAAGATAGGCCTTGTCTTTGGTTGCAAGATACATATCCATATAGCCGTCGATGATTTTCGAAATGGCATCTCCAAATGTATTCCAGTCTTTATCGGGGTGAATGGTGCAAATTTTGTAGCCGCTATAAACGAGGTTCTCGGAATAAAAATCGAAATCTTCTTTCATGGAAATTGTATCATAATCCTGAGCATAAATTTCGCTCAGAAAAACCATCATGAAAAGACAAATTAAAATGTGTTTCAACTTTATCATTTTATTGTTGAGATTTTAATTTTTGATTTTCTTCTTCGAGCTGAGTTATTCTTTGTTCTAACTGCTCAATATACAAATAAAGCTCTTCTACATTTCTCAACAATCCGGTTAAAGTTTCTGAAACTGGTATACCCGATTCTGTAATTTCGGATTCTGGTCTAATATATGGCAGATGCTCATTCTCTTTTATTTGTTCAATTCTTTGTTCGAAAGGCTGTAAAATATAATCAGCTCTAAAAACAAAATCACACCATTCGTTGGTCTCTACCATAAGTTCTTCGCTTGCACGGATACTTCCACAAACATCTAGTCGATATTGTGGATTTTTTGTTCCTAAACCAACATTTCCGTTTGATTTTACTGTTATGTTTTGTGATTCGTTGAACAATACGCCAAAATCGCCATCCTTGGTTAAGATGAATTTCAACTCGTTTCCCATACGCCTTGCGACGAACATTGTATCGTTTTTTAGAGTGTCTTTCTTTTTCGAGATGAAAAGTTCCGATTCGTTGAAATAACTAATGTTTAATTCTGCTGCAAAGCTTATTGCAGATATCGAAATGATAATCAGCGATAAAAATATTTTATTCATATTAATTTTCTTTTTTTTGACAAAGAAAAATAATTTTTTTGAATGGATTTGTGAATTAACAAATTATTTGGTGAAAAGCTAAGTGCTAAACTACAAAATTGCGACCTAATGTAACTTGCTCGCTTCGATGTGCTTCGATGTGGCATTCTGCTGCACGGGGGCAGATTGCTTCAGTTCGACCCAGCTCACAGCATCGCGCTTTGCTCGCAATGACCGTACCTAATCAGGAACGCGGTCATTGCGAGCGAAGCACCCCAAGTTTTGTGGTATAATGCTGTGAGGACAGGTCGAACTGAGCAAAACGCAAAATGAACTTGTCGTTCGCTGTGCTCGCAACAAGTTTTTTTAACGCGAATTAACGAATTAACACGATTTTTTTAACCTAAATTCGTGAAATTCGTGAAATTCGCGTTAAGTTTTTAGAAGGCGTCAGCAAAAATAAGTGAATTGATTTAGTTTATTGTGTTCGACTTCTTATTGTGTATTCCTTGCAATTTGTTTAACTGCCTGATAATTAGCTATTTACGAAGTTCTGTCATTGGTGGCGAAGCGAAGCACCCGACCGCATGGTGCTCACGCAAGTAATATGTTTTACAACTGCTGCACTAAAAGATAACCTAATCTTTTCATAGCTATTCCCAAAACAATTGCAATTTTTTTGTAGTTTTGTAATCATAATTTTAACGATATGGATTTTGATCAGATAATGTCCGATTTGCAGAATAAGATTTACAAGCCATTGTACTTGTTTTATGGCGAGGAGTCGTATTTTATTGATGAACTTACGGGCTTTATTCAAAAAAATGTACTTACCGAGGGCGAAAAGGCTTTTAATCAGACTGTTGTTTATGGCAAGGACTCTAATGCAGTTGATATTGTTGAGCTTGCTCGCAGATATCCGATGATGGCCAACTTACAGGTGGTGATTATTAAGGAAGCTCAGGATTTGAAAAATATAAAGTTATTTGAATCCTATGTCGAGAATCCAGTAAAATCAACCGTTCTGGTTTTTAGCTTTAAGCAAACCAAAAATGTTGACAAAAGACTAAAAGTATTTAGTCTGATGCAGAAAAATGGTGTTGTTTTCGAGTCGAAAAAGCTTTACGAAAAACAGGTTTACCCATGGATTACCAATAGCCTAAAAAAGGAAGGATTAACAATTCATCCCGAAGCGTTGCGTTTGTTTTACGAAAGTATAGGAGCTGATCTAAGCCGTTTATCCAACGAAATAAAAAAGCTATCGATAACTCAAGCAAAAGGTTCGCAGATTACCAAGGATGAAATTGCTGCAAACATTGGTGTAAATCGCGATTTTAATGTTTTTGAACTTCAGAAAGCTATTGGCGAAAAAAATAAGATAAAATGCTATCAAATTCTCGATTATTTTGGCAAAGATTCTAAAAACAATCCGCTGATAGCAACTGTTTCTCGACTGTTTGATTATTTTACAAAGCTGATTAAACTTCACACTCTCGAAGATAAAAGTAGAAATAGTATTGCAGCAGCAGCGGGGGTTAATCCGTATTTTGTTGATGAATACATTGGCGCAATGAAAAACTACCCATTGCCAAAACTGATTAATATTGTTTCGTATCTTCGTGAAACCGATTTGAAGCTTAAAGGTGTTGGAGCGACAGATCCAGGTGATGCAGATTTGGCTAAGGAATTAATTTATAAAATACTTCATTAATGGGCGACAAGATAATTTATATAATAATTGGTGTTACCGGCGTTGTAACATATTTGGCCTGGCAAAAGGAAGATTTGTTTCGGAAATTATTGCTTTCGCCATACGATGTGATCCGCAAAAAGCAGTACTATCGAATAATTACTCATGGTTTTTTACATGGCA
>JAQVGK010000044.1 GCA_028696755.1 Bacteroidales bacterium
TACACGTGAGAGTTAAAGAAATCGTATCCCGCTATAAAAACCATAGCTTCGAGCGGTTCGTGTGTAATAGAATCGGTGACAATTCCTCTTAAACCATAGGTAACTTGCTCCATATAATCGAGCAATGCTTGTTTGTTGTAATTCCAAAAGTCTGGTAATTCCTCTGCATCAACTAGTTTTGTAGTGCTTAGTTCTAATGTAACTTCTTTGCAAAAATGATAATAATTCATGTAATCTTGTCGTGAGCCAATCGCCTGATACCAAGCATAACCATTGGTAATTCCGTTATCTTCATCATCGAAATAACCAGAAGGTGAAACTGCTTGAGCATTGTCTGCGTATTCTCTCGACACCATTATCCACCATTCGTTATCTGCAGGCAAAGTTGGATCTGTATCGTATGGATAATTTACCAGCTCGATTCCACTATGGGTATTTGCCGACATCACAAATTTATGATTAGAAGCATAATCCATAAATAAAGCGGTTTCGGTTCCATACTCGTTGCCATCGTTATGATCTCCGTAAATAAAATCCTTGTAGTTTCTGTTTAAATCAATTTCTTGACTGTTGTAACGTATTGCATCAGCAACTGTATTATTCCCGCCATAGTATGTGCCATCAGGGTTAGCAAATGGGTTGATGTAAATCTGTACGGTATCTATTAGATTTGTAATCTGAGCATCGCTGCCATAATTTAATAGAAGATGATCAATAAGTTTGAGTAAAACCATGCCACCAACAAGCTCATCGCCATGCATCATACCTGTGTACAAAAATTCTGGTTCTGCTTCGTCATCATTTACATTATCCGAAATTTTTACTGCAAGTAATTTCCTGCCATCGGTAGTAAAACCAATTTGTTCGAGTTTGCAAATTTCTGGATAGTCGGCGGCAAATGTTTCCATCATCTCTACATAAACATCGTACGTAGGGTACCTATCCCAATTAAGCATTTCGGCAACGGTGCCAGCCATTGTTAATGCTCTGCTTTTATTGTAGTATTCGTCAACTAAATCAAATTCTTTTCCCGATAGTAGAAACTTTTCAAATTCCTTACGATTTGCATAGGCATAAACAAATCCACCATCATATTTGTCAACCGACATAATATTTGAGAAACTTTGAACTTCGAAAGGTTTAGCTGGAAACTTTATAAAGACTTCTTTCCTTAAATCTAGAATGGAATATGCACGATTAAGTTCAGTTTCTTGCGAAAACGAAAATAATGAAGCAATAATAAACACAACAATCAATGTAAATTTTCTCATCTGCCCGGCAATAATTATAGATATAACAATGTTCCTCCGCAAAATTTTTGCACAACGTTTATCAGACGCACAAAAATCAAATTTGGTTCAACTAAATTATTCAAAATTGTAAAAATTATTTAAAAAATCATTAAAAATAATATTCTTGGGTTGTACATAAGCGAAAACAACTATTTTTGTAATAGAAAAAACTGATGTAATGATTAATCGAATTGTTGTATTGGGCTCGGGGAATGTTTCATTTCACTTTTGTAAGGCAGCAACAATTGCTGGACTTGAAATTATTCAGATATATAGCCGTAATCAAAACACAGCCTCGCAATTAGCCGAAATGGCTGGAGCAAAGGCAATAGATAATATTAAAGATATTATTGATGATGCTGATGCATACATTTTTGCAATGAACGATGAAGCTGATGTTAAAGTTGCAAATGAACTTGCTGTTAGCTCTGGGAAAATAATGGTTCATACAGCTGGAAGTCTAAGCATGAGTATTTTTAAGAATAAAACCGAGAATTACGGAGTGTTTTATCCTTTCCAGACGTTTTCGCGTAATGCAAAGCTCGATTTTACCGAAGTTCCTTTTTGTCTCGAAGCTTCAAACAAGGAAACTTTAAATCAGTTGATTAAACTTACCGAGCGTTTAAGATGCAAGCACTATATTATTGATGAGGAACAACGAAAAGTTTTGCATCTATCGGGAGTTTTTGTTTGCAATTTTATGAATCACTGTATAACTATTGGCGAAAATATACTTAACGAATCTGGAATTGATAAGTCGATTTTAAAGTCTCTAATTAAGCAAAGTTTTGAAAAAGTTGTTAGTCAAGGTGCTTACGATTCACAAACTGGTCCAGCACTTCGAAAGGACAATGAAACGATACATAAACATCTCGATTTCCTCGAGAACAACAAGTTGCTTTCAGAGATTTATACTTTGATGAGTAGCAGTATTTCGCAAACTTATAATTCTAAAAAATGACAACAGACTTAAAATATCTTAATTTTAAAGAAATTTTAAAACAGGTGGATGCGCTTTTCTTCGATGTTGATGGTGTTTTGTCTGCTTCAAACGTTCAAATAGGAGAGAGGGGAGAACTTGTGAGATCAACAAATGTTAAAGATGGTTACATTTTAAAATATGCATTAAAAAAAGGCCTTAAGATTATTATTATTTCGGGCGGACTTAACGAAACAGTGCGGATGAGATATAAATCGCTTGGAATTGATGATGTTATTATTGGTAGTAAACGCAAAATTGAGGATTATAAAAATATTGTTGCAAAATACAATCTTAATCCCCAAAAAATCGTTTATATGGGCGACGATATTCCTGATTTTGAGGTGATGAAACTAGTTGGAGTCCCTTGTTGTCCTGCCGATGCGGCCGACGAGATTAAGGAAATTTCTTTGTATGTTTCGCCAAAAGTCGGTGGTGAAGGTTGTGTTAGAGATATTACAGAGCAGGTTTTGCGCGCCAAAGGATTGTGGATGGATGAGGATGCGTTTTTGATGTGAGGAGAAGAAGTGCCTAAAGCGATGCGGTGAGCAAGGTCGAACCGTACTTGGAGTGCCTAAAGCGGTGCGGTGAGCGAAGCCGAACCGTGCCTAGAGTACTTAAATGGAATTGTATTAAATAAAGAAAGTGTGATTTGTAAGAGTTGCTAATCATTATTACAAGCATTCCTCAACTTGCAGTTCGATAAAAAAATATTTGCATTATTGTATCTAATTAAGTACATTTGTAAAAAGATTAATTATGCCGACAATAGACACGTTTGATGGAATAAAAGTGTGTATTTTTGGAGGAGAGCATAGGCCTCCACATTTTCATGCAATCTACAATGAATTTGAAGTTGTTATAGAAATAGAAAAATGCAATATTTATGCTGGAGATTTACCTAATAAACAACTTAAGAAAGTATTTGACTGGTTAGCAGGAAATTCAGAATGGGCATTAGAAGTATTTTA
Source organism: Bacteroidales bacterium (assembly GCA_028696755.1). The sequence continues at coordinate 3,243 of JAQVGK010000044.1, forward strand.
TGAATTAAATCCAGAATTATTATGAGAAAGACAATTAAAATGCCGAGAATATTGAAAATAAACTGGATAAAGGATTTATCTATTTCAGTTGTTTTTAATAATGGAGAATCAAGAATTATTGACTTCAGAAAAGTATTAAACAAAATTAATCTGGTTGAAAATTCCCCTGCAAGAATTCTTTATGATTCAAAAGAATTTAAACAAGTGGAATTGGAGAATAATACTCTATCTTGGAATAATGTTGAACAATACATTACATTGAGAAATAAAGAAAAAATGAAAGTTCCTTTTCAAATTGGAGCTGATGTATTATTGAAACATAGCCGTCCTGAGAAATCTGAATTAGCATTAAAAGTTGGACGATTAATCAAAGAATCGAGAATGTCTTTGGGACTAACCCAACAGGAATTAGCAATCATGAGTGGAACTTCAAGAACATATATCTCTCGGATTGAAAATGATATGTCTGATGTTGAGTTAGGAACACTGAGAAAAATTATTGAAATAGGATTAGGAAAAAACCTAGAAATAAGCATAAAATAACTATTGGTAATAGCACCTATCCAACAGTCGGTGGATGTGTGGGTTTGGAGCAACTCTGATGTGAATTACTAAAATGAAAATAGTGAGAGACTGAAAATTCATAGCATTGAATCTCCGCACGCCACAGAGCTGCAGCCGATAAAAAATACAATAAGTTGAATTTGATTAAATTTTTAACAAAAAGCAAGACAGTAAATACCAGCAGCCCGCAAATACTCTAGGCACTTAAACTAAATAAAATGAGCACATTTTTAAAACTTATTAGATGGCAAAATATTCTAACGGTGGCATTAACAATGTTTGCTATGCGTTATGCCATTATTTTGCCCGTAAACAATTATTATAAAATTGAACCTGGCCTCGAAAAATGGGGTTTTATGTTTTTAGTCGCAGGTGTAATGTTCTTAATGGCTGCCGGAAATGTTATTAATGATTATTTCGACAGAAAGACCGATATGATAAACCGACCGCAGAAAGTTTTGGTGGGTTTTAAAATTCGTCGCCGTCAGGTTATGCTAATGCATATCTTTTTTAATTTTTTCGGTGTAGTGTGTGGTTTTGTTGCTGCTTGGTTTGCAAATAACTTATGGATTGGTTTCTTTTTTCTATTTATTTCTGTTTTGCTTTGGACATACTCCTCCGAACTTAAAAAGATACTTTTTGTTGGGAATTTTAGTCTGGCACTTTTAACAGCAATTGTTCCTATGGCAGTTGCAATTACTGAGTATGTTGCTTATGAGAATTCGCTCGTACATTGGGACAACAGCAGCGTTCATGCTGTTAAAATCTGGTTTCAAACGATAATTGGGTTTTCTGTATTTTCTTTTCTTTTTAACTATTTGCGCGAGTTGATTAAGGACTGTATAGAATATAAAGGCGACCTCGAAACTGGAATAAAATCTTTCCCAACAGTGATAGGCCGGCGCAAAACAGATTTTATTATTGCAGGAATCTCTTTAGTTTCTATCATGTTGGTGATGTTCATCTGGCATGCTTATCTTTCGAAGCTTATGTTTTTTGAACACGATAGTTTTAGTCTGCTTTACATTTATTCAATGATTATTTTTCCAGGGTTATTAATTTTTTTGATAGCATTCTTAAGCAAAAAGTCGTCAAAGTACAAAACATTGAGTCGTCTGTCTAAATTTATACTTGTAACAGGCTTACTTTACAGTATTATTTTTAGTTTTGCAATCTATGGTAAAATCTAAATTTATAAAACCTGAATATAAAATATTGCTTGCGTCGGCAAGTCCACGGCGCAGAGAGCTTATAGCCGAATTAGGATTCGATTTTTCTATTGTTAAGGCTCCCGAATCGGATGAGTTAATACCCAAAAATGTTAAGCGCGAACAAATTGCAATTCATCTTGCTAAAGAAAAATCAGAGCTTTATGGCGATTTAAATGAAAATGAGATTCTTGTTACCGCTGACACTATTGTTTGGATTGACGATGCTGTTCTCGGGAAACCTGTTGATGCAGAGGATGCAATACAAATGCTGAAACTTTTGAGTGGTAAAGAACATTTTGTCTTTACAGGCGTTTGCTTAAGATCCATATCCAAAATTGTAAGCTTCCATGCAGAAACTATGGTTAGGTTTGCAAATCTAAGTGATGATGAAATTTTATATTATGTAGAAAACTATAAACCTCTGGATAAAGCTGGCGCATACGGAATTCAAGAATGGATTGGCATGATCGCAGCAGAACGTATCGAAGGTTCTTATTACAATGTTGTTGGGCTGCCAGTCCAAATGCTTTATCGGGAATTGATAAAGTTTTAATTTAATTTAAATTTGAGCGAAATACTATAAAAACTGAATAAAAATGAAAAAACTAATTCTACTCTTATTAGCAAAAATGATTTTCTTTTCCTTTGTGATTGCAGACGAAGGCATGTGGATTCCAATCCTAATGGAGAAGTATAATTACGAAGACATGAAAGCTAAAGGCTTTAAGCTTAGTGCCGAAGATATTTATAGTGTAAATAATGCATCCATGAAAGATGCAATAGTGATTTTTGGAGGAGGCTGTACTGGCGAAATGATTTCGTCCGAAGGCTTGCTGATTACAAATCATCATTGTGGATATGGGAATATTCAAAAGCACAGTAGCTTGGAGTATGATTATCTTACTAATGGTTTTTGGGCAATGTCGCGCGAACAGGAACTTTCAAATCCTGGATTAAAAGTTACTTTTTTAATTAGTATGGCCGATGTTACCGAGCGCGTTTTGCAGGATGTTACCGACAAAATGACAGAAGCCGAACGAGCAAAAATTATTGATCGAAATATTGAGGAACTCGAAAAAAGAGCCGTTGAAGGAACTCACTACGAAGCTCGTGTTGAAAGTTTTTACGAAGGGAATCAATATTTTATTTTTGTGAATGAGGTATTTACCGATGTTCGTCTTGTTGGAGCTCCTCCCTCAGCAATCGGTAAATTTGGAGGCGATACCGACAACTGGATGTGGCCTCGTCATACTGGCGACTTTTCTCTTTTTAGAGTGTATTGTGGTAAAGATGGTAAACCCGCAGCTTATTCAAAAGATAATGTGCCTTACACACCAAAAAAATTCTTCCCAATTTCAACGAAAGGCGTTGATCAAGGCGATTTTACCATGGTTTTTGGTTACCCAGGAACAACAACTCAGTATCTACCTTCGTTTGCAGTGGAACAAATTATGAACGAAACCGATCCCGCAAGAATCCTTATTAGAGGTGAAAAACTCGACATTATTAATGCTGCGATGAATTCCGATCCATTAATCCGCATTCAATACTCGGCAAAAGCTGCTTCCGTTGCTAACGGATGGAAAAAATGGATTGGCGAAATTAGAGGTCTAAAGCGCCTTGATGCTGTTAACGTTAAACGCGAATACGAAGCAGGCTTTACAAAATGGGTGCAAAACAATCGTGGACTGTTTGCAAAATATGGCAATATTCTTAGCGAATACGAAAAAATTTACAAGGAAATGTCGCCTTACAACAATGCTATGATTTACATTAACGAGGCTGGTCTAGGTAGCGATGCAATTCTTTTGGCTCTTAGAATGAGAAGTCTTGAGGGTGTGAAAACTAACAGTGTTCAAAATATTGAAACTCTTAAAAGAGATGCTCAAGGCAAAGCAGATGCACATTTTAAAGATTATAACGAAGCTACTGATAAAAAAATCTTTGCTGAGATGATTAAGCTTTATTACGAAAATGTGCCAAAAGAATTTCATCCGGCATACTTTGCAAATTTTGAGAAAATAACAGCTAAATCTGCAAACAAGTATCAAGCATTTGCCGATTATTGTTTCAGCAAATCGGTATTTTGCAATAAGGATAAATTCAACAAATTCTTAAGCGAATTATCACCAAAATCTTATAAAATTTTAATGAAAGACCCTGTTTACCTTCTGATGAAAGATTTTGTTAGTGTTTATCAAAATCAGTTGATGGATCCTTACGACAATTATCAGGTTAAACTCGACAGTCTTAATCGCATTTATATGAAGGCTCAAATGGAGTACCAGCCAGAAGAATTATTTTACCCAGATGCAAACTTTACTTTAAGAATTACTTACGGAAAAGTAGATAATTACTGTCCAGCGGATGGTGTTGAGTATGATTACTTTACAACTCTCGATGGAATTATCGAGAAAGATAACCCAGAGATTTACGATTACGATGTTCCAGATAAACTTAAAGAGCTATATTTTGCAAAGGATTATGGTCGTTATGCAGATGAAGATGGCACAATGCATGTTGCCTTTATTGGGACAAACCACACAACCGGCGGGAACTCTGGTTCTCCAGTAATTAATGCAAATGGCGAACTTATTGGTATAAACTTCGACCGCAACTGGGAAGGAACAATGAGCGACGTTATGTACGATCCCGAAATGTGTCGCAATATCACTCTCGACATTCGCTACGCACTTTTTGTAATTGACAAATACGCAGGAGCTGGACATTTGATTGAGGAGATGGAGATAAGGTAAAGTGGATATTAGTCCCAAATCACAAGTCTCAACGACGCAGCCCTCAAGCCAGAAATCACAAAAAATAGGAAAGGTAGTACTTTTTGGAGCTTGTGTTTTGAGATTGATAAGTAATTGAATTACTTGTTTGGGTAAACACTATAAAATGTGGTAACAAGATTTAGAGGCTGAGTTTTTCAGCCTTTTTATTGAATTTCTATCACAACAACGCTACTATTAACTCCACAAACAATACCTAAGCCATTCTCAACATTTGAATGCACATTTACAGGTTCGCTGTATGGGTTGTCGTAAGATTGTCCATATAGTTGCAAGGTCTCGAAGTATTTTACTAAATCGTGAGGGTATGATTTTATCTCCACAACAGCATCTGTAACCTCTTGTGTTAAATAAGAGGTTCTTACTTTAAATTCATGACTTTGATTTTCAAAAAAACTATCATCAATTGCATTAAAGTGATAACCAAAATCTTCGTTTGAATAGCTACCGTAATGCTTTTGATAATCATTGTAGTTTATTGCATTGTCTTCAAACGAAACCCAGGTAAAAGAGTGTTTCAAATCACCAAGCGTTGCCACAACTGAATCGTTTTCATAATGTGAATAAGAAAACTCATTTTGTTTGGCAATTATATTTAACTCGTAATAATTTTTAACGTTTGGTTTGTCTGTGATTAATAAATTGAAAGTAAGTTTTACTGTCCACAAATTAATTTCTCCTCCAGGTTCTGGAATATTATATTGCCAAACACTGTCGCTTTTTTCGATTTTTATATTATTTGTTGTAAAGAATAGTTCTTCGGTATAATCTAGACATGCACGTGCAATAGGATAACCCTCTTTTTCTGCAGTAATGTAATATCTGTGACCCTTCACTGTTCTGATTGATGAAGAATAAAGACCTAATGAATCATGTTGTAAAGTTTCAATATAGCTTTCTCCATCATAAAGCTTTAATTCAGCATCAGTAACAATAAGATCTCCAATTGAGTAGATATCGTTAAGAGTTGCTGATCTGGAAACATGTATTACTACCACAGAATCCTGCTCAACCACCCCATTTAAAACTAAACAAACTGGAAAATCATCTGGTTTAACATCCAAAACTTTTTCGCATGAAACTGTAAAAAATGTTACTAAAAGCAAAAGTAAAAGATTGAATCGCCTTTTACTAAATCGTTGCTTAAAAATGTAAAATTTATAATCTCTCATTTTTGCTTGGTTTACTTAAATTTATATCTATAAGTGAGCGAAGGAATTATTGGAAAAAGGGTAACACTGCCAAGTTGTGTAGTTCCGTTGTCGGGATTATACCATACGTCAACATAAAAAGGATTCAATCTGCAGTATGCATTATAAATACTTAAACTCCATGTCCGTGTTCCATGTTTAAGTTCTTTGTGAAAATTAATGCCTATATCTAGTCGATGATAAGCAGGCATTTTGAAGTTATTGCGATATTCGAAATTATTTGTTGGTCTTAAATGAGAAGGATATTGAGATGTTAAGTTGCTTAAATAGATTGCAATATCATCCATAGTTAGGTATCTTGTTCCTGCAATCGTAATATTATTTCCACTCGAATACACCCAAGTTAATCCAAAATCAATTCTTTCGCTTAGTTTATAACTTGCTGTAAATGAAACATCGTGCCTTCTATCGAATTTAAATGGAAACACCTCTCCATTCGAGATTGTTGTAAACTGGCGATTTGTCCAAGAGAGTGTGTAGCCAAGCCAGGCATTAAATTTCCCATAATTTTTCTGTATAAAAACTTCGCCTCCATACGACCAGCCTTTGCCTTGCTCTATTTTGTTTTCCCAATTATCTGTGTCTTCGACAACATAGTCGTCGAGAGTGAAAAAGATACTTTCCCCATCTTTATATTCAACCAAATTCTTCATGCTTTTATAATATCCTTCTAAACTAATATCTAACTTGTCTAAAAGTTTAAAAGCAAAACCTGCAGCATATTGTGTGGATTTTTGCGGTAAAACGATATCGGTAGATGGAATCCAGATTTCTGATGGCAATCCTGCTGTATTGTTTGCTAAAAGGTGAATGTTTTGTTGCATCTGCGAAAAGGCAAGTTTTAGCGACAAGTTTTCTCTTATTAAAAATCTTGCCGAAATGCGTGGTTCTGGCGAAAAATAAACTGTATCTCGTATTTGATAGGCTGCGAATCTTCCACCTACATTGACTGATAAAAATTTGCCAAAATCTATTTCGGATTCTATGTAAGTAGCATACTCATTCCCTTTAATATTAGTGTAACCTATTGTTGTATCGATGTTACCACCACCATATTTCGACTCTGTGTACGAAACTCCCGGGTTAAAGTAATGCCTTATGCTATTGGCCCCAAATCGAAATTTTATTGATGGAGAAACTACCCAGTCGAAATCACAATTTAATGCTAAATCTCGAATTCCAGTAAAATATTCAGATTTGTAATATGATGAGTGCTCATAATAAATTGTATCGTAATAACCTTTGAAATGGGACTTTGAATCTTGACCTATGTTGTAGTTGAACTTTGTAAATGTTGCTGTTGTGTTCATAAACAATTTTGGTGTAAAAATGTGGTTCCATCTTAAAGCTGTCACAAAATTTCCCCAATTAAGATTAAACTTGTCTTCGCTTTTGTATGATTGAAGGTCGCTTCCAGATTTGTTATTCCCATAAGCTTTGTCTTTACCTCCGTAAAAACTCAAATACAATCGATCTCGTCCAGAAAATTTGTAATTTATTTTTGCATTAAAGTCATGAAAGAAATAGCCAGCAATAAATGGATCTTTATTCTTGACTTTTGCATAAAGTAATTCTATCGGAACAGCAAGCAAATCGAGGTAAGTTCTACGCGCACTAAATATAAACGAAGACTTTCCTTTGACAATTGGGCCTTCAATTGTTGCTCTGGCAGCAATTAAACCAACCGAGGCATCTGCTTTATATTCGTAAAGATTTCCTTCTCTCATCCTTATGTCGATTACCGACGATAATCTACCTCCATATCTTGCAGGAAAGCCACCTTTGACAAGACTCACATCGCTTATAGCATCACCATTAAAAACCGAGAAAAATCCAAATAGATGGTTTGCATTATATACTGGCACACCATCAAGCAAAATTAAATTTTGATCCGGCCCGCCTCCTCTAACATATATTCCACTCATACCTTCGGTTCCCGATTGTACTCCTGGTAATAGTTGAATTGCTTTCATTACATCGGTTTCGCCCATTAGCACTGGCATGTTTTTTATTGCTGATATGGGGATGTCTATTTTGCTTATTTGTACATCTTCTACCTCATTTCTTCTACTGCTAACAATAACTTCATCGAGAATAATCTGTGGCGTCAAGCTAATATTAATTACTGTGTCTTTATTGAGTTGGATTATTTGAGACATGGAGTTAAAACCAACAAAACTTGTCGTAAGATTTATTTCGCCCTTTGGAATTGTTAAACTGTAAAAGCCGTAAACATTTGTTGATATTCCATTCGAAGGATTGTTTGCGTCGTACACCGAAGCACCAATAAGTCGCTCACCCGATTTAGAGTCTTCAACATACCCACTGACTGTATATTTTTGTGCAAGAGCACACATTTGCAAGGCAAAGACTATTGAAAAAAGAATTAAAAATCTTTTCATAAAATTGAGCTTGATTTTATACTGTAAAACAAATTCAAAATATTTTAATACGCAACATCCAAACATAAAAATTTGAAAATTATTTTGCAAACATTATTTTTTTTATTGAAAATGAGTGTAGTTTTGTGTCAGATATGTTCCTGCTTTTTAATGATTCTGTAATTGTATTATTATGATTCGCTTTATCACCGACCGAGAAATTTACGATTTGGCTGTCGCCGAAATGATTCCCAAAGCCAAGGAATTTGTTTGGATAGGAACTGCCGATATTAAAGATATGTATCTAGTTAAAGATGGTAAAAGCAAACCATTTCTTGCACTGCTGGCGGATTTAATTAAAAAAGGTGTAGATGTTAGACTAATTCATGCCAAAGAACCTGGACCAGCATTTAGAGCCGATTTTGATAAACATTCAGTATTGGTTAAATCTTTGGAGCGAATGCTTTGCCCAAGAGTTCATTTTAAAATAATTATTGTAGATGGTGTTTTTGCCTATACTGGCAGTGCAAATCTAACTGGTGCAGGCATGGGTGCAAAAAGCGATAATCGTAGAAATTTCGAAAATGGATTTATTACCGATGAACTGGAACACATCAACAAAATTGCCGAACAATTCGATAGTGTATGGATGGGTAAATTCTGTAAAGCCTGCGGGCGCAAAGATTTTTGTACTGATTGTCCGATAAAGTAGTGTTTACTTTCCTGCTGGATTTCACATGCAAGGTCGTTTTTGGCGGAGAATTTGTCCGCAGGATACAAATTCTGTGACAAAAACAGCTATTTTAAGCCAAGGCCTTTTATCTCTGGTTACATAGATTGCACCGCCGACCCCGAAGCGGGTCGAATCTCTTTAACCACAGGTTGAGCCGTTTTGCAATGTTATATTCTGGCTAATCTTTTTCGGCTCTACCTGTGGTTGCTACCACTGCTCACGCATAACGCACCGACCCCGAAGCGGGTCGAATCTCTTTAACCGTAGGTTGAGCCGTTGTGAAATGCGATACTCTGCATAATCTTTCACGGCTCTACCTGCGGTTTCTGTGACAAAAACAGCCTCAGTTAGATATACACTTTTACTTATGCTAACTTAAAATGCACTACCG
>JAQVGK010000537.1 GCA_028696755.1 Bacteroidales bacterium
ATGAGGCAACGAAAGACAAAGAAAGTAATTTTCATTGACGAATTCCCATGGATTGCAGGAGCGAAATCGGGATTTTTGCCAGCTTTCGAGAACTTCTGGAACGACTTCTGCTCGGCACGAACCGACCTCATCGTTGTAATATGCGGATCGGCAGCTTCATACATTGTGAAGAATATAATTAAAAATAACAAAGGACTAAGCAAGAGAATAACTCATAAAATCAATCTAAAACCATTCACATTAAAAGAAACTAAAGAGTTTTTTGAGCATAAGAAAATCCAAATGCTGGACAACGAAATTATTAAAATTTACATGTCGTTAGGCGGAATTCCAGAATATCTCGAACAAGTTCAAAAAGGAGAATCGGCAGTTAACACAATCGACAGGATATGCTTTCAGCCAGGCGCATATCTCGAAGATGAATTCGACGAAGTGTTTGAGTCTCTTTTCGACACCTCTTCATTCCACAAAAAGATTATGGATGCTCTAGCGTATGGCAAGAAAAAGGGATTAAGTCGTAACGAATTGCTTAAAAAATGTGGACTAAATTCGAGTGGCCGATTTTCACGCTCGTTATCAGAACTTGAAATGTCGGGATTTGTGCTTAAATACGTCTCATACCAAGGCAAATCGAAAGAAACACTTTACAGAATTTATGATGAGTTTTGCATGTTTTATCTTAAATTTATCAAACCCAACAAATCAAACACCTGGATACAACTGCATCAGCGTCCTGAATACAAAATATGGTGTGGATACGCCTTTGAAACAATATGTTTAAAGCACATTACCGCAATAAAAAGAGCACTAAAAATCGAAGGAATTTCGTCCGAGAATTACTCATGGAGCAACGAAAATGCACAGATTGATCTTGTTATCGACAGAGCCGACAACTGGGTAAACATTTGTGAGATTAAATTCCATAACAGCGAATTTGCAATTGATGCAGCATACCTCCAGAAATTAGAATCGAAAATCGCAGAATTCAAAAAAGATAAACTTAAACGAAAGAATACCAATTTAACTCTAATCACCTCGCATGGAATTAAGCATAACAAATACAGCACTGCAATTGTAGATAATAATATAACTTCTGATTGTTTATTTCGATAAAAAAAAATTCGTAAAACCCTCTTACACCAATACTTTTGCAATATTACAATGCAATTTTATATCAGTTATAAGTGTTCCAAATTATCAATTTTTTAGCATTTTTGGAACGGTTTTAAGAAGTGCCTAGAGTGCGATAAAGTGCCTAGAGTGCGCTAAAGTGCCTAAAGTGCCTAGAGTTCCGAAGAATCAAAAATCTCAAATTTTTGTTATTCTTCGAGAATCCTCGAAAAAATATGAAATTGCTTTGTTGCAATTATATTTATCGAGGTTTTAAAAGAAAAAACTGCAAATTGCTTAAATAGTTTATGCAATTTCTGTTTTTTCGGGATGCCTAAAGTGTCTAAAGTGCGCTAAAGTGTCTAAAGTGCCTAAAGTGCGCTAAAGTGCCTACCCTTCGACTTCGCTCAGGGGGCGGCTTGCCTAGAGTGCCTAAATTTGTCGCGTCAGCAACAACTCTAGGCACTCTAGTCACTCCAAGTACTTTAGGCACTTCTTTAAACAATAAAACTTCCCGAAATACTTTGGAAATTGTAAACTTTGTTTATCACATCGCCAAAAAGATCGCCGATAGATAGAACTTTGATTTTATTTGAGAGTTCGGTTTTAACAGGGATAGAGTCGGTGCAGATAAGTTCTACAATTTTAGAATTATTGATACGCTCGTAAGCTGGTCCCGACAACACAGGGTGAGTTGCAACAACTCTTACCGATTTGGCTCCTTTGTCCATCATTATATTTGCAGCCATGGCAACTGTTCCGGCAGTGTCAACCATATCGTCCATGATGATAACATTTTTGTCGGCAACTTCGCCAATAACTAGCATTTCGCCAACCACGTTTGCTTTTTCGCGTGATTTGTGAGCAATAGCCATATCGCAGCCGAGGAAATGCGAATATGCTTTTGCACGTTTCGAACCACCCATATCGGGAGAAGCAATTACTAAATCGCTAAGGCCAAGACTTTTGATATAAGGCACAAACAAAGTAGATGCGTAAATATGATCAACAGGCACATTAAAGAAACCTTGAATTTGGTCGGCATGTAAATCCATAGTCATAACTCGGTCAACTTTAGATGCTGTTAGCAAATCGGCAACAAGTTTTGCCCCAATTGCAACGCGAGGTTGATCTTTACGATCTTGGCGAGCAAAGCCGAAATAAGGAATTACCACCACAACTTTATATGCCGATGCCCGTTTTGCAGCATCCACCATAAGCATCAACTCGAACAGGTTGTCGACTGGTGGAAAAGTGCTTTGGATAAGGAATACTGTGCAACCGCGAACGGTTTCGTCGAGACTGGTAATAAACTCGCCATCGCTAAAGCGGGTAAAACTACTTTTGCCAACTTCGTAAGTTTGCAATGTTTCGATTGGATTTCCAGCAGCGAGGTGCATTGCTTTTTGAGCCTTATTGTAACCAGCTACAATTTCTTCGGCCAGATATCTGCTTGCCGAACCCGAGAAAAATTTTATTGGTGACTGCATGTGTAAATTTTGTTTTGTTTTTCGTTCACAAAATTACGTTTTTGGACTTGCACTTCCATGATAAAAAATGGCACAGTATCAAAAACTTTTCAACATGTGTTGATATGTAATTTAGTATGTATTTAGCTGGTTGGAGGAATAATAGTAAAAAGCTACGAAATAAATTTGCATGGCGCATGGGGCATGGGGCATGGGGCTTAAATTGTAGAGAGAATAACATTTGTGCTAATAAAAATATTGTACTAATTTTTATAATAAACAGAGCGCTAACTCACAGCACAAATTGCCCCATGCTCCATGCTCCATGCTCC
>JAQVGK010000538.1 GCA_028696755.1 Bacteroidales bacterium
AAAATATTGTCAAAATAAGTTAGAGTTTTTACAGAATTTTAGTGAATATTTGAAATATTAGGATGAAATTCCATAAAAAAAATTACCTGTCTTAACATTTTTTGTAATTTGCGGATTTAAGGTATTTGGAAAAATCTTTGCCAGAGTTACAATTCCATCACTGTCTAATGTGTCGGTAAGATATTTCTTTCCGTCAGATGCAATCAGTTTCAGTTGGTTAGTGAGACTAACCAACTGAACATTTTCCTTTTTAAGTTTTGTTTTAAGATATTTCCAGTAGTTACGAATTTTTGTGTAATCTTTTTCCTGATTTAGTATTCCAACCACATCAAGAACCGAGAACCACCATTTAGAATTTTCATCGTCCCAAACGGCTCGTACTTCACGGTCATCGAAGAAACGGATTGATATTTTTTGTTGTTTTGTCATCTCTTATACTGGCTTTGTGCTATTTTGTAAATCTATCTTTAAGCAAAGCTAAGAAATAAATTAAACTGAAATTGGATTGTTGAAAAGTTTTATGTTAGCAAACAAAGAGAATTGTAGGTAATGCAAAATGTGAGAATAAAACGTCTATTCCTTTACGAATTTCTTTGTAATAACTTTATTTTTGCTTGTAATTTTTACGACATACATACCGCTTTTTAGCCATGTTAGATCAAGCTGAAATGATTTGCTTTCCATTATTTCCTGAGTAATTTTTCTTCCGTTTAAATCGAATAACTCTATTAATACTGGATTAGTTTCATCGAATCTGATGAATAGATAATCTGCCACGGGATCCGGAAAAATTTCAAAATCAATTTTCTCTGTAATTTGTGGATTAAACGTTAAACTATCCATTGTTCCACAGATTTCGTCTCCCTTAGAATAAAAAATTAAACTCTTAGCAATATTTGGACAAGCCCATGGTCCTCCAGTTTCATTACACACAGTTTCTCTGATAATCCCCAATCCTTCACCAAATCGGTAATAGAAGTACGCAGGTTCTACAGCCGATGCCGCGAATAAACAATCAAATCCATTTGAAAATCTATCGCAAAGCAATTCGGAATTTTCGACAATAGTGTCGTAATTAAAATCATCGACATAAATCGCAACCAGAGTGTCGTAACGCAAATGTGGAAAATAATCTAAAATAGAAGAATCTAAATTTGTGTATTTCTTTATAACTGTACCCTCCCCAAAATTGTATACAAGATGTGGTTCGGGATTAAACTCGTAATCAGAGGTGTAGTAGGAACAATGCATAACATAAAACAAGGTGTCGGCATTTTCCGAATAATACTTATCAATAACCTCATTTGTTAAAGCATTTGGCGGTTGATTTTGCAAACTACTTTTATACTGAAAAATGTCGCCAACATTAAAATCAAAGACTTGCTCAACACTCAATATTTCTTGCGAATACGAGGCAATGCTGATGGCCAGAAAAAGAATTATTAGTTTTGCTTTCATACTTAAATGCTTAATCCTACAAATCTAACAAAAATTTAAATTGTATAATATCAATGAACAAACATTTTTAATATAGAATTACTAATTTGTGTGACAAAATGGATTTTTCATATTTAAGGGCTCGCGCTTTTGGTAAAAAACTGCGATTGTTCTAACATAATTTTAGTTTCAAACAACTACGAAAAAAAATATTTGTTAAATTTCATTAAGAGTCGCCACCCCAAGTTTTGTGGCATAATGCTGGGATGACAGGTCGGACCGCCCAAAACGCACAGTGAACTTGTCGCTTTTTCCGCAAGCTCCAAGTTTTTTTTTGAACGCGAATTAGCGAATTTTGCTGACGCCTTACAATGATACTGGCGTCAGCAAAATTCGTTAATTCGCGTTCAATTTTTTAATAAGGCGTCAGCATAGAATGATAACGGTATTCTGATTTATTGCATGATATCTTTTAATCTTGCAAAACATACAATTTGTTAAATTGTTGACAATCAGCCAGTTATGAAATTAGCTTAGGTGAGGGCTAATGCCGTTCTATCATTGGTAAACTCTAGTGTATTTTTTTCAAATTCCTTCCCAAAATTTCTCAATCAATAATTTTTTGTATTTTTGGCAAAATCCTTACAAAAATGAGCAAGTCAAAAACCGGAAAGGAATATCGACATAGGACCATTGAGAAACCAGCAGCAAAAGCTGCACCTCTTAAAACCAGAGGATTTGTTTTCGACTGGAAACCTGTGCTTGTACTTAGTATTTTTGCTTTTGTGTTATATTCGAACACTCTCAGCCACGATTATGCACTTGATGATGCCATTGTTATTACCAACAATCAGTTTACTCAAAAAGGAACCGAGGGAATTTCGGAGATTTTTAAGTACGATACTTTTGTAGGATTTTGGCTCACAAGCTACAAGACCAAAACTGCCGAACAAATTCAGGAAGAGAAAAAACTTGTTGCAGGAGGCCGTTATCGTCCACTCTCTCTTGCAACATTTGCTCTCGAACTTGAATATGCTGGCAAAGATATTAAGGATGCCAGTGGGAAAGTCGTTTATAAGGGAAATCCTTTTGTAAGCCATCTCGTTAATATTCTACTTTACCTTTGTACTGTTCTGCTTTTATTCTTTATCCTTAAACGCCTTTTCCCTCAAGATAAAGACCGACCTTGGTACCTTAGTTTTGCTTTTATAGTAAGCATGCTCTTTATGGCTCACCCAATTCATACCGAAGCTGTTGCAAACATAAAAGGGCGCGACGAAATTATGACTTTGCTTGGTTCTTTATCTGCTCTTTGGTTTACAATAAAATATCTTGACACCAAAAAAGTGTACCATCTAGCAATTTCTGCAGTATCTCTTTTCCTAGGTCTTTTGTCAAAAGAAAATGCAATTACCTTTTTGGCAGTTATTCCTTTAACAGTTTATTATTTCACAAACCATAAACTTAAAGATA
>JAQVGK010000539.1 GCA_028696755.1 Bacteroidales bacterium
AACCCATGTGCTCCCGTTATTAGTGCTTTTTTCAATCCAGATTTTACCCATACTTTCATATACAAGTAATAGGTGATTATTTTCCAATGCCTTCACACATTTTCTCTGACCGTTGTATGTAAGCGCTGCACTTTGATTTGTATTATTTATATATTTATAAATAGCCTGAACATTTGTGGTACTTGAAAAAGTCCTATTCAATTCGTTACCTCCATCACTCCATCCTGCAAACACGTAATTTCCGATTGTTGAAGGAGTAGAAACTGAGGCGGGGTTGGCTCCGAAACCAAAAACTGATGGTTGAACTTGATCGGTGTCAAACTCAAAAACACGTGAAACCTTTACATAAAATGGTTCTAGATAGTTTCCGGTTCCGTCAGCAACAAGATCGGGCTCATAAGTTAATACCATCAGCACTGGTTGTGCGGTTGGGTCGTCCGTTCTGTGTAGTATAGCTTTAATTTTAATTGTTATATCCGGGGTGTAATTTCCTATCGGACCTTGAACTCTTTGATATTTAAATGCATCGTAAGGAACCATTTTTGAGCTAAAAATAAACCTACCTTCCAAACTGGATTCTAGGGCAAGTTTTGGATTTGTGCCAGTAGTCCAAGTAGCGAGTAGATTCAAATCCGGATCAGATGTTGGATTTTGAAGATTTACATTTTTGCTAGGATCCATAACTATACAAGCCATGATACTATCTATAGTTAACCCGCTAGCCGGATTAACAGCAATGTTTAAATTATCCTGCATCTGACAATCTATATATTGTCTTGATAGATTATTTCCATATGATTGGTAATATGTTTTATATTTTACAACTGGCGTACTGGTTAAATTTAATACCCCAACATTTGAATTATAGACCAAGGGTGTGTTGCTACCGAAAACTGCTACATTAGGATTTAACTTTGAGGAAGGAACCTGGATTCTCCTGGGATTTGGTAATTTAAGAGTTGTTGTTATTGAGCCGTTTAAAGCTAAATTCATACCTGTAAATGAGGGTTGAATGGTTTGATCATTCTTTTTCCCACCTCCAACTAAAAAATCCACCAATCCTACTGCTGCTCCTATAAAAGGGATTCCTTTAAATAACCAATTGTTTTCAATATTATTTAAAAAGAGTTTTAGATTATTATTTACAACAGAAATGGGGCTAGGGTTATCCAAAATTGGCAGTTTTTTGTTAAAATCAATAATTGTCTGTTGCCATTTATCCCAGCTAGAAGCTGTTCCAAAGACACTCGTGGTAAACTGATTAAAATTTATTGTGGTGTTTACTTCTGGCGATGCAGTAGTTAAAGTAACTGCACCATTATTTGTTCCGGTCATAAAATCCCGAACCGCTTTTTGTTCACCATTTATCCCCGTCCCCGTTCCTGCTACCTTTATAGCGCTTTCAATAGTTCCAATAACTTGAAAGTCAAGCCACGCTCCATTTTCAGTTGCAATAAAAGTTGGATCATAGGCCATAGGATAATCAGCCCACGCCCAGTTATCATTCATATTCTGTGAAAGTGCCAAGCCTGCATTGTTTTGAACATTAGACAGTTTATCCGTTGCGTAAGCTCGTGGTTTTAAATGGGTTAATGTTGCCGTTTTGAATGTGTTATCCTGGTGAAATTTGATCTCCAACGCCCCAGAAGTTAAATCTTGATTTGATTTAACTATTATAAATAATCTTAAGATCCCTTTAAATTTGTTATATAGAATAAAATATGGAGCACCATCAAAATATTGTGCCCATACTGCCCGGTTTGGTGTACCAAAATCTCTAGAAATTAGCACCCACCCATCTTCTCTTTTCATATCCTGTAATCCGATCCATGCATTACCCTGTCCCCATGGAGCTGTTATAGGGACATCGGTAAGTACTCCATTAGAATTAACAATATACATTCTGTACTGTGATGACGGGTAGGGAGCTCCCGGATAATCCCCGTTTACCCAATCCCAATTGGGATCAGTGTTCGGGTCTGTCTGTGCGAATATGCAAATACTAAATAAAATTGCAAATAATGAATTATAAAGTTTTAACATAGCTACTCCTGCTAAAATGAATTTCAATCTATTTCGTACACGATAAAACATACAATGTAAGCAGCAACGAAATGGATTTTAATTAATTGTTTATTATATTAGCAGTGTAAACAAATACACCTTCAGTTAGCCAGACTGTTGAATTGTTGTTCTTGTTTACACTTCCCATTCCGGTGCCGCAAACGCCGGAATGGATTATTTTTAATTTGTTTGGCTCACCCTCCATTGATTAATTAATTTTGTATTTATATGCACCACAACCACCCCAAGCCGCATATCCTGGCGCGCCAGAGGCAGCAATAAGTGTATTGTTAATATTCTCTAAAAAAACAATCGGATAAAAAACCATACCATTTGACCAATCATAAGTTCTTAGACCCTCCGCCATATCAATCCAACCATGACCCTTTTTCCATTCCAGCACACCATAAATATCTGTCGAAACAAACATACGATCGCCAAGATAAGAAATTTCAGTTGGTTCAACATAAAGCGCGGTTGCATCAAGTCGTGTTGTCGGAATTGAATCAGTATAGTTCCTCCAGACATTTGATTCATCTAAATACTTTATTATACCGGGATAACGAAAACCTGCGAATAGAGTATCATTTTTTATCTCCATTGAGTTAGATGGTGGGTTTAATAAAACTTGTTGGGTTAAGCCATCGCTCAAAACACTAAAACCCTCTAATGTAAAAACAAAGAAACCTCCGCTGTGATATCTTCCCCTTGCATAACAACACATATCGTTTACATTTTTTTTAATCATTTTAGCGAATGGTGTGTACATGTATAACGAAGCTAAGTTTTCAATATCCCCGCTGGAATGAATTTTATACACGCCCGCTGTTGGAAAATAATTCTCA
>JAQVGK010000045.1 GCA_028696755.1 Bacteroidales bacterium
GCTAAAAGAGTGGTTGGAAACAAACAATATGGTGGCGTTCGTCAGTATATTCCATTAAAGATTAATGCAGCAGGTGTTATGCCAATTATCTTTGCTCAGGCTTTGATGTTTGTTCCTATGATGCTTGCGGGATTTGGAGGCGAAACAATGGGCTCTTTTGCTGCAGCGTTTGCTGATTACACAGGTTTTTGGTATAATTTTGTTTTCGCAGTTCTGATTATTGTGTTTACATATTTCTATACTGCTGTTACAATGAATCCACAGCAGATGGCTGAGGATATGAAGAAAAACGGTGGTTTTATCCCAGGTATCAAACCGGGTAAAAAGACAGTTGAGTTCTTGGATTCAATTATGTCGAAAATCACTCTTCCAGGTTCTATTTTCCTTGCATTTATTGCGATTATGCCATCAATAGCTATGGTTATTGGAGTTAATGGTCAGTTTGCGCAATTCTTCGGTGGAACATCATTACTTATTTTAGTTGGTGTTGTTCTTGATACATTGCAGCAAATAGAAAGCCACTTGTTAATGCGTCACTATGATGGATTAACTAAAAGTGGAAGAATTAAAGGCAGAAGTTCATCATCTGCAATTTAATTGAAAAAAGTTCTTTGATGATTTTTATAAAAAACGAGGAAGAAGTTGAGTTAATGAGGCAAAGCAATTTGTTGGTGTCGAGAACACACGCAATGCTAGCTGGAGAGATTGGAGAGGGTGTCTCAACTTTGTTTCTCGATAAATTGGCCGAGGAATTCATAAGAGATAACGGAGGCGTTCCGGGATTTCTAAACTACAACGGCTTTCCGAATAGCTTATGCATTTCGGTAAATGATGTTGTTGTACATGGTATTCCTTCAGGCTATATGTTAAAACCAGGCGATATTGTGTCGGTTGATTGTGGAGTGGTGATGAATGGTTTTAACGGAGATTCGTGCTATACTTTTGAAGTTGGCGAAGTAAAACCCGAAGTAAAGGCATTATTGGTGTGTACAAAAGAATGTCTTTATAAAGGAATCGAACAAGCGATTGCCGGAAATACTACTGGCGACATTGGTTTCGCAGTTCAACAGCACGCAGAATCTCATGGTTATTCAGTTGTGCGTGAGTTAGTGGGACATGGTATCGGTAAGCGGTTGCACGAAGAGCCCGAAGTTCCAAATTATGGAAGAAAGGGTAAAGGGATTAAACTTCGCGAACGAATGACAATTGCGATTGAACCAATGATCAATCTTGGAAGAAAAGATATTTTTCAGGAACGCGATGGTTGGACAATCAAAACTAAAGATGGGAAACCATCAGCTCATTTTGAGCACACTGTAGTGGTAAGAAAAGATAAAGCAGATATTTTATCTGATTTTGGGATAATAGAAGAAGTTTTAAAAAGTAAAAGAAATTAAATTTATGGCAAAACAGCCTTCTATAGAATTAGACGGAACAATTATCGAGGCATTGTCGAACGCAATGTTTCGCGTCGAGCTCGAAAACGGACATGTGATCATAGCTCACATTTCGGGAAAGATGCGTATGCATTATATTAGAATATTGCCAGGGGATAAAGTCAGATTAGAAATGTCGCCTTACGATCTTTCCAAAGGCAGAATTACATACAGGTACAAATAAAAAATATTATAGCAATGAAAGTTAGAGCATCTGTTAAAAAAAGAAGTGACGATTGCATAATCGTTAAGAGAAAAGGAAGAATTTACGTGATAAATAAAAAGAACCCTAAGTTTAAACAACGTCAGGGTTAAAAAAATTGGTAATAACTAAATCAAATTTAAGAATATGGCAAGAATAGCGGGTGTAGATATCCCTAACAATAAGCGTGGCGAGATAGCGCTTACCTACATCTATGGAATCGGTCGCAGCAGAGCAACCAAGATTTTGGATGAAGCAGGTGTTGACCGTAACATTAAATCAAAAGACTGGAACGATGATCAGATCGCTGCAATTCGTCAGGTTGTGGGTCAGTTCAGATTAGAAGGTGAATTACGTTCCGAAATACAGCTAAACATTAAACGTTTGCAGGATATCGGTTGCTATCGTGGTATCCGTCATCGTTTAGGTTTGCCTTTAAGAGGACAACATACCAAAAACAATGCGAGAACCCGCAGAGGTAAAAAGAAAACTATTGCCAACAAAAAGAAATAATTGAGATATGGCTAAGAAAGCAAGAGTAACAAAAAAACGTGTAGTTAAGGTTGAAGCTACAGGACAGGCGCACATTCATACGTCTTTCAATAACATCATTGTTACGTTAACCAATAACGAAGGTCAGGTTATTTCATGGTCATCGTCTGGTAAAAACGGTTTCAGAGGCTCAAAGAAAAACACTCCTTATGCAGGCCAAATGGCTGCTGAAGACAGTGGAAAAGTAGCTTTTGATTTAGGATTGCGTAAAGTTAAAGCATTTGTTAAAGGCCCTGGTGCTGGACGCGAATCTGCAATTAGAACTTTGCATAATCTGGGTATAGAGGTAACAGAGATTGTTGACGTAACTCCATTGCCACACAATGGTTGCAGACCGCCAAAGAGAAGAAGAGTATAATTTTGAATAATTAAGTTTAAAGAAATGGCAAGATATAGAGGACCGCAAACTAAAATTGCAAGAAAATTTGGTGAGCCGATATTCGGACCGGATAAAGTGATGGAAAAAAAGAACTATCCTCCGGGAATGCACGGGCTTAACAAAAAAAGAAGAAAATCTTCCGAATATGGTATTCAGCTTCGCGAAAAGCAGAAGGTGAAATATATGTATGGACTTCTCGAGAGACAGTTCCGTAATACTTTTGAAAGAGCTACTCGTAGTAAAGGTGTTACTGGTGTTGTATTACTCCAGATGCTCGAATCACGTCTCGACAATGTGGTATTCCGCCTTGGTGTTGCTCCAACCAGAGCTTCTGCTCGTCAGTTGGTTTCGCACCGTCACATTCTCGTTAACGGTAAGCTTTGTAACATTCCTTCTTATCAGGTTAAACCTGGTGATGTAGTAAGCGTTCGCGAGAAATCAAAATCTCTCGAGTTGGTTGCTAATTCACTAAGTGGATTTAATCACGGTAAATATCCATGGATCGAATGGGATGCAAACGCTATGGCAGGAAAATATATGTCTATCCCTGAAAGAGAAGACATTCCAGAAAACATTAAAGAGCAGTTAATCGTTGAATTGTATTCAAAATAAAAGATAATTAAATGGCAATATTAGCATTTCAAAAACCTGATAAAGTAATAATGCTCGAAGCAAACGATTTTCATGGAAAATTTGAATTTCGTCCGCTCGAACCAGGATACGGTATTACCGTAGGTAACGCATTAAGAAGAATACTGCTTTCATCGCTTGAGGGTTTTGCTATTTCGTCGGTTAAAATTGACGGAGTTGATCACGAATTCTCAACCATCCCTGGTGTGATGGAAGATGTAACTGAAATCATTCTGCAACTGAAACAAGTGCGTTTCAAACAGCAGATTGAAGATATGAATCACGAAAATGTAACAGTTGTAATTTCAGGACAGGACGAGTTCAGAGCTGGTGATATCGGTAAGTTTTTATCAGGTTTTAAAATCCTAAACCCTGATTTGCTGATTTGCAGAATGAATTCGAATGTTAACCTGAGAATGGAACTTAGCATCGTTAAGGGACGTGGATATGTTCCACCAGAAGAGAATAAACTGGTTGACGAGGTTATTGGAGTTATTCCAATCGGTTCTATTTTTACACCTATTCGCAACGTAAGATATTTCGTTGAAAATATGCGTGTTGAACAAAAAACCGACTACGAAAAACTTTTAGTCGAAATCGATACCGATGGTTCTATTCACCCTAAAGATGCTTTGAAAGAAGCAGCTAAAATTCTTATTCATCATTTTATGTTGTTCTCTGACGAAAAAATCACTCTCGACAGCGACGAAAAACATGATAGCGATGAGTTTGATGAAGAAGTACTCAGAATGCGTCAGCTTCTTAAAACAAAACTTGTTGATCTCGACCTTTCGGTTAGAGCTCTCAACTGCCTCAAGGCTGCCGAAGTTGAAACCCTTGGCGATCTGGTACAGTTTAATAAAACAGACTTACTAAAGTTTAGAAACTTTGGTAAAAAATCACTTACCGAGCTTGAAAATCTTCTCGATATTAAGAACCTCAACTTCGGTATGGATACAGCAAAATATAAGTTGGACAAGGAATAATATTGACAGAAATGAGACACAATAAAAAAATCAATCATTTAGGCAGAACTAGCTCGCACAGACAGGCTTTATTGTCGAACATGGCTTCTTCGCTTATTATACATAAGAGAATTACTACCACCGTAGCTAAAGCAAAAGCATTGAAAATGTATTTTGAACCACTGGTTACTAAAGCTAAGGAAGATACTACTCACAGCCGTAGGGTTGTTTTCAGCTATCTCGAAAATAAGGAGGCGGTGGCCGAATTATTCCGCGATGTTGTTGTAAAAGTTGGTGATAGACCAGGTGGATACACTAGAATTCTTCGCACTGCTACACGTTTAGGCGATAATGCTGATATGTGTATAATCGAGCTTGTTGATTATAACGAAGCTATGCTTGGTGCTAAAGAAGCTAAGAAAAAAACTAGCCGTCGTTCACGTGGAAAAAAAGCTGGTGATGAAAAAACAGAAGCTCCTGCAAAAGCTGAAAAAGCTCCTAAAGCTCCTAAGGAAGAAGTTGCTCCAGCTGCTGTTGCCGAAGCAGAAATCGTTGAGGAAAATATGGAAAACACTCCCGAAGTGGCTCCAGAAAATCCTGAAGAAAAAGCAGAATAATAATTATTTTGATAACAGTGAAAAGGGGGTACAAGTTATCCCCTTTTTTATTATTTTTGAAAAAAAAACATAATTATGGGACAAATAGCAAATATTCACGCAAGACAAATCTTGGATTCGCGTGGCAATCCAACAGTCGAAGTAGAAGTTTATACAACTCAAGGTGCACTCGGTAGAGCCGCTGTTCCTAGTGGAGCATCAACAGGAGTTCACGAAGCAGTTGAATTAAGAGATAATGACAAAAATAGATATGTAGGTAAAGGCGTTTTACAAGCTGTTTATAATGTCGAAAATACAATCAACGAAGCACTAAAAGGCTTTTACGTTGACGACCAAATGGCAATTGATCGCGCTATGCTTAACCTAGACGGAACTTCAAACAAATCAGGTCTTGGAGCAAATGCAATCCTTGCTGTTTCAATGGCTTGCGCACAGGCTGCGGCTCAAGAACACGGATTGTCTTTGTTTAATTATTTAGGTGGAATAAATGCTCGTACTTTACCTATTCCAATGATGAATATCCTTAATGGCGGCCAACATGCCGATAACCTTATTGATATTCAGGAATTTATGATTATGCCTATTGGTGCTCCAACTTTTAGCGAAGCTCTAAGAATGGGAACCGAAATCTTTCATA
This sequence comes from Bacteroidales bacterium, assembly GCA_028696755.1. The sequence continues at coordinate 5,419 of JAQVGK010000045.1, forward strand.
ATCTGAAAGCAGTTCTAAAATCTGCCGGTTTTGCAACAAACGTTGGCGATGAAGGTGGATTCGCTCCAAATCTTAACTCAAACGAAGAGGCTATCGAGTATGTTCTTAAAGGTATCGAAAAAGCTGGGTATAAACCAGGCGTAGATATTTATATCGCTCTTGATGCAGCAACTTCAGAATTCTATAACGAAGAGAAAAAACTTTATATTTTCGAATCTAATGGAAAAGAAATGACTTCCGAAGAAATGGTTCAGTATTGGGTTGATTGGACAAACAAATATCCAGTAATTTCTATCGAAGACGGATTAGCACAAGACGATTGGGCTGGTTGGAAATTGATGACCGAAAAACTTGGAAACAAAATTCAGATCGTTGGCGACGACCTTTTTGTTACTAATCCTGTTCGCCTAGCAAAAGGTATCAAAGACGGAGTTGCTAACTCTATCTTGGTTAAACTAAATCAGATTGGCTCGGTGTCCGAAACTCTCGAAGCTATAAATCTAGCTCATACAAATTCATACACTTCGATAATCAGTCACCGTTCGGGCGAAACCGAGGACGTATTTATTGCCGATTTAGCCGTTGCTCTAAATACTGGTTTAATCAAAACTGGCTCTGCCTCAAGAAGTGATAGAATTGCAAAATATAATCAACTACTCAGAATAGAAGAAGCGCTCGGCGAAAACGCATTCTATCTGGGTCAAAACTTTAAATTTGTCAGATAGACGACAATCTGTCAGATGAAATTTGTTTGCAGCCCGTTTTACTTGAACTTTTGTCAGGTTTTAACCGATGGCATAGTTTTCGTAAATCGGGCTGCGTAATTATTAAATGTTTAACAATAAAATTAAATAGACTATGGCAAACATCGGAAGACCAATGTCGGGAAAAGTTTTAGTTCAGCCTCAGGCTGCAGAACAAAAAACATCAAGCGGAATTATTATTCCTGATTCAGCTCAAGAAAAGCCTCAACGTGGAAAAATTATTGCTATCGGAAATGCAAAGAAAGACGAGCAGATGGAGGTGAAAGTTGGTGATATCGTTTTATACGGTAGATACAGCGGAACTGAAATTAAAATTGATAATGTTGATTATCTGATTATGAATCAGACTGACATTCTTTTAGTGGTTGAAGAATAATTGTCGGAATATTTAAAAAAGAAAAGCTATGGCTAAAGAAATAAAATTTGATATCGAATCAAGAGACTTACTTAAAAAAGGTGTTGATGCTCTTGCTGATGCAGTTAAAGTAACATTAGGTCCTAAAGGAAGAAATGTAGTAATTGATAAAAAATTTGGTGCTCCTCAGGTTACAAAAGACGGCGTAACTGTTGCAAAAGAAATCGAACTAAAAGACCCATTTATGAATATGGGTGCGCAAATGGTTAAAGAAGTTGCTTCAAAAACTAACGATGATGCTGGTGATGGAACAACTACAGCAACCGTGTTAGCTCAGTCAATCGTTTCTGTTGGTTTAAAAAACGTTACCGCTGGTGCAAATCCAATGGATTTAAAACGTGGTATCGATAAAGCTGTTGTTGCTGTTGTTGACGAACTCAAAAAGATGAGCAAAACTGTTGGCGACGATATTAGCAAAATCGAACAGGTTGCAATGATTTCGGCAAATAACGAACTTGCAATTGGTAAAGACATTGCATTAGCTATGGACAAAGTAAAGAAAGAAGGAGTTATTACTATTGAGACTGCTAAAGGAACAGCAACCGAAGTAAAAGTTGTTGAAGGTATGCAGTTCGATCGCGGATATGTTTCTCCTTACTTTATTACTGATGCCGAAAAAATGGAAGCAGTTCTCGATTCTCCATATATTTTGCTCACCGATAAAAAGATTTCTTCGATGAAAGATCTTCTTCCAGTTTTGGAACCAGTTGCACAAGAAGGTCGTCCTCTTTTAATTATTGCCGAAGATGTGGAAGGCGAAGCTCTTGCTACTTTGGTTGTTAACCGCTTAAGAGGAACACTTCGTATCGCTGCTGTTAAAGCTCCTGGTTTTGGTGATAGAAGAAAAGAAATGCTTCAAGATATTGCTATCCTTACTGGAGGCGAAGTTATTACCGAAGAAAGAGGTCTTAAACTCGAAAATGCAAATATAACACAACTCGGTAGAGCCGAAAAAGTTGTAATAGATAAAGAAAACACTACAATCGTTGATGGTTCTGGAAATAAAGAACAGATTTCTGCTAGAGTTGCTCAAATTAAAAAACAAATGGAAGTTACTACCAGCGATTACGATCGTGAGAAACTTCAAGAACGTTTAGCTAAACTTGCTGGTGGCGTCGCTGTTATTTATGTTGGCGCAACTACCGAAGTTGAGATGAAAGAAAAGAAAGATCGTTACGAAGATGCACTCTCTGCTACTCGCGCAGCGGTTGAAGAAGGAATCATTCCTGGTGGTGGCGTTGCTTATATCCGTGCTTTACAGGCTATCAACGATCTAAAAGGCGTGAACGAAGACGAAACTATTGGTATTTCAATCGTTCTGAGAGCTTTAGAAGAGCCTCTTCGTCGTATCGTAGAAAATGCAGGTAAAGAAGGATCTGTTGTGGTTCAGAAAGTGAAAGAGGGTAAAGCAGATTTCGGATACAACGCACGTACCGATATTTACGAAAACTTGTATGAAGCTGGTGTAATAGATCCAGCTAAAGTTGCACGCATTGCTCTCGAAAATGCAGCAAGTATCGCAGGCATGTTATTAACTACCGAATGCGTTATTGCTGATATGCCAGAGGAAAACCCTGCTCCAATGGGTAACCCTGGAATGGGTGGAATGGGTGGCATGGGCGGCATGATGTAAGAAAAATAATAACCTTTTAGGTCTAAAGTTTAATATGTAATCGGTATGTGGTAATCAGTAATCGGTAAATAGCAGTAAATGTAAGATAGTGCTTTTTTTCTAGCAAAAGAGGAATTCCAATAAGCGATATCGACTCTGCAAAACAAACCAATTACGGATTACCGACCACCGATTACAAAAATGACAATAAAAGAGTTAAAGGTTTTCTTAGCCACACAATGAATTTGAAGGTTTGAAAAATGCACAAAGAAATTCATTGCGGGCTAATCAAACTGACTTAAGACAGTAGGGCCTCTATATTGGGTCCGAAGCAATGTACCAATATATATTTCTAAAGGCTTTCCGAAAGGGAGGCCTTTTTTTATTATATTGCAGCATCTTTTTTAAAGCATAATGTTATGAGAAAATATTTGATTTCGTGTTTGTTTGTGGGCATTGCTATGTCTTTATTTTGCCAAATTTCATACGAAAAAAGATTGGAGTTTGAGTTGCGCGATGGTCATATAGATGAGACGGTTTATCCAATGGGGACTGATGGTTTTATCCTTACTTCAGTAGATAAAGAAAAAACATCGGATGGCAGATATCACTTTTTTACTTTGTTTAATACCGACCTCGAAGTGGTGAAAATCGACTCTGTTTTAATAAACAACACTCGAGATCAGATCGAAACTTACGTTGCAAACGGAGTCTTATACAGCTTTTACAAGAATAGGAGAGGACATTACACTTTGATTTCAGTTTCGGGAAACGATTTAGTCATTAGTCGTACCGATGGTGAGATTCCGGGTAAAACTTTTGTGAATGAAATGGCCGTGCTTGGCGATTTTGCATATTTTAGAGCGATGGTAAAAAACACACCTTATCTTTTTGCAATAAATCTTAAATCAAGAAAACACGAACCAATTCCAGTTAACATAGACAAGATTAGATCAAAAAATATCCACCTCAGCGATTTTCAAGTTCTGGAGGAAACAGAAGAATTGTATTTGTATGCACAGGTTAAGTTTAGCAATAAAGTACGAGATGCTTTTGTGATTTGCCTAGATAAAAATGGTAAAAAAACAGCCGTTTATAATCTTTCGGCTGAGGTTGACTTTAATATTGTTGATATTTCGGCCTGCCATATTGGAGGTGGGGAGTATTGTTTTACTGGAACTTATGCTCCTTGGAAATCATTTTACTCGCAAGGATTATTTTTCTGTAAGGCAAATAATGGGATTCTTGATTTTATAAAATTTTATCCTTTTACAGGATTGAAGAACTTTTTCGACTATATGCCCGAAAAGCAACAAGTGAGACTCGAAAAAAAGAAGAAACGAAAGGAAGCCAAAGGCCAAGAATTCAATCTTAATTATGCAATTGCTGCACACGATATTATTGTTCAAGAAGATGGTTATCTGCTTTTAGGCGAGGCTTTTTATCCAACTTATCGAACCGAAACGCGCACAACTACTACAACCACAAATGGAGTAACTACAACTACCACTACCACGGTTCAGATTTTCGATGGATATCAATACACACATGCTGTTTTGGCTAAATTTGGTTTTGATGGTAATTTGCTCTGGGATCAATGCTTCGAGATGTGGCCAATTTATAAGCCTTATTATGTAAAACGTTTTATTGCCTTTTCTGTTGACGAATATTCAAATATTAAAATGGTTTTCTCGAACCGTAATAAATTGGTGTCAAAAACTATCGACACTTTTGGAAACCCTATTCAAGATGTTAAGGACTACGATATGGAAACAAATTTTGAGGGAGATAAAACAAAATCCTCTTTTTCGGACATCGACTATTGGTACGATAATTATTTTATTAGTTACGGATTTCAACGTATAAAAAATAAAACCGACGACGATGTTAAGAAAAAACGAAATGTGTTTTTTGTGAGTAAGGTTAGGTTTGATTAATGGCAATGGTAGTTGGAACTTTCTCGTTAATTTGATTGTTTTTCGATTGTATTTGTGAATAATTTAGATTTTGTAGGACTTTTAACACCTGGCAAAACCCACTATTTGCAACAATTTTAGCAAATATTAAAAATTATTTGTTGATAAACTTGTAACATAAAAAATATGTTGTATATTTGCAGTCCGATTTTGGAAACAGAAAACAGTTTAATTTTAAGAAAAGTAAAGATATTATGGCACATCATCAGTCCGCAAAGAAAAGAATCAGACAAACTGAAACCAAAAGATTGCACAATAAATATTATGCTCGTACAACCCGTAACGCTGTTCGTGATTTAAGAGCTTTGTCTAATAAAACAGAAGCAGAAGAAATGCTTCCTAAAGTTGCTGCAATGCTTGACAAACTTGCCAAGAAAAATATCATTCATGCTAACAAAGCAGCTAACCTTAAGTCTTCGTTGACTAAGCACGTTAACGCTTTAGCATAATAATAAAATATACTCAGCTTTGTTAAACTGTTTCGTAGTAACGGAACAGTTTTTTTATTGATATTCTCCAAGCTTTTTTGTAGTTTTACACAAACCAGATTAATTAATCAGATCTAGGATATAAAAAGATTAATTTTGCTTGGAGAGTTATTTGTACTTTAACGAGCTACAATTTTGCGTATATAGCATTGAAGGTTATTCGAAGCGACGTGCGTTGGCCTCGAAGAACCGCCGGGTGGTCACTGAGCGACGCCGAAGTGCCAGCTCCGGCCTTGTGAAATCTGAAATGATTAGAACTGTTGCAATGAGGTTTATCCCGTCTTGCTTACAGTTCTATCATTTCAGATGAGCGGGGGGAACGGCGAAGCCCTCACGAGCAAAGCGAGTAACGATCGGTTCTTCTTGATTTTTTTGTAACTTTTTTTATCAAGTCAACGAGATAGAGTAATCTAACATCAAACTAGATAAAAAAAATTGCCAAAAGAACTTGTTTATATAATAGAAAAAAAGTTCGGAAATTAAAGGGAAAAGTGTTGGGCGAAATGATATTTAGAGTTAATTTTGCTTTATGATGTTTGCAAAAACATAATAGATTCAATTTTTCAACCATGATACAAAAAAAGTCAATCAGAGAATGGTCCGAAGACGACCGTCCGCGCGAAAAACTTATTAAAAAAGGAACCGCTGCACTAAGCGATGCCGAGCTTATCGCTATTTTGCTCGGTTCGGGTTCTGCAAAACAATCGGCAGTTGAGCTTGCTCGCGATATTCTGGCTTCGGGCAAGAACAACATAAATACGCTCGGCAAAATGTCGCTTAAAGAGCTTATGACGTTCAAAGGAGTGGGCGAGGCCAAAGCAGTTAGTATTGTTGCAGCTCTCGAACTTGGTAAGCGGCGAAAACTCGAAGAAGTGGTAACTAAACGCAGCATCTCAACCAGTGACGATGCTTTTGAGTATTACCAACCATTACTTGGCGATTTAAAACACGAAGAATTTCATGTACTATTCCTTACTCGAGCAAATACTTTTATCGACAGCGTTTGTATTAGCTCCGGCGGAACTGTTGGAACAGTAATGGACATAAAAATTTTGATGAGACATGCACTCGACAAACTCGCTCAGTCAGTTATTGTTGCCCACAATCATCCTTCGGGTAATAACCAGCCCAGCACGCAGGACAAACAAATCACCAGAAAAATAAAAGACGCCTGCGCCCTTTTCGAAATCGCTCTTCTCGATCATATCATCATCGCCGACAAATCATACTTTAGCTTTGCCGATGCAGGAATGATGTAGGAAATCATAAATTCCAAGTTCCAAATAACAAATTACAACACTGCCGTAATAGTTGTAATTTGTAATTTGTAATTGTTTAGGATTTACTTGCGTGCGCCGCACTGAGTTGAATCGAAGTGAGGGCTAAAGCCTTTAGATATTGGGTTTTAGTGGTTGGAACCAAAATTTCAAATTCTATTAAATCGAATTTAGTCGAAAAAACGAGAAGATTACGTGCGTTGCAGTAGAATAGTTATTGAAGCGTAGTCGTTTTTAACCGTTAGTAACGGATAATTGTTTCGTTTTTATAGTGCTCTGGACATGTTGCAGCAGAATCGTTGTTGAAGTGTAGCCGTTTTTAACCGTTAGTAACGGATAAATGTTTCGTTTTTATAGTACTCTGGACACGTTGCAGCAGAATAGTTATTGGAGCGTAGCCGTTATTAACCCGTAACTTTTCCTAGAAATACGTAATATGTTTAAAAAAAGTAGCTGATAGCTTTGGTTATTAGCTTTTTTTTATTTTACTTTGCTATTACGTAAATACGTAATACTTAAATATATGTCAACACATC